>JAHDEH010000026.1 GCA_020628955.1 Alphaproteobacteria bacterium | reverse complement strand
ATGAAAACTATCGCACAAGCCTGGCTCGAAGAAGGCATGGAAAAAGGTATCCAAAAAGGTATCCAAAGAGGTAGAGAAGAAGGAAGAGAAGAAGGAAGAGAAGAAGAGGCAAAAACCATTGCTAAAAACATGTTAGAAAAAAATGCAGATCCAAGATTTGTATCCGACGTTACTGGTTTGTCTATGATGGAGGTGATAAATTTAAAATCTAATTTATAATATACAAAGAATTTAATGGCTCTGATGTCACAATAAATTTAAAGAATTGATTTTGTTTGCATAACTATATATACTATTATGGTTTGATGTTGTATAATATTAATAATTTAGAATAATATAAAAAAATGAATAAACAAAATTTAGTATTTTTGGCTGTAGTTATTTGCGTAAATTGTGTGTTCAGTAATAGTACGCTCGCAGTTAGTCTGAAGCAAGCTTTAACATCTGCATATAGTAATGATGAAAGGCATAAAATAGAAAGATCAAAATTCCTTGAGGCGATCGAGACTTTTCCGCAAGCGCTTGCAGGTTTTATGCCAAAAGCCAGCTTAACTGGTACTTATGAAAAAACTAAGCAAAGTGCTCAGCAAAATATAGGTGGTAGTTTTGGTAATTCTGTAAAAAATACATCGCGCACGCGTTCTGTTAAAATTACCCAACCAGTTTTTAGTGGCTGGTCTTCTGTGTCGCAAATGAAAGCTGCGCAATCAACATTCAGAAAAGCTAGAAGCGATTTTTATAACGAAGAGCAGGAAACTATTTTAAAGGAAATAGAGGCTTATATAGATTGTATTGCTGATAAAGAAAAATTAGAAATTTCTAAGATTAGTGCCAAAAATAGCAAGATTCAGCTAGATTCAGTGCAGGAGCGCTTAAATTTAGGTGAGTCTACCCGTACTGAATTGGCTCTAACGCAAAGAAGTTTTGCAGTTGCAAACGCAAATGCAGCAGGTGCAGAGGCAAAATACGAGGCATCTAAAGCTGGTTTTTTTAGTGTTTTTGGCACTGAGCCAAATAATCTTAAGATGCCTGAACTTAAAGAAGGTAATATACCAAAAAATTTGGAAGAATTGACTGAAAAAGCATTAAAACTTAATTTAACATTAGAGTCTGCCAGGCATGGTATGAAAATAGCCAAAGCTAATGAAAATTCTCTGAAAGGTGGTTTGCTGCCCAAAGTTGAATTAAGTTTTGAGGGAAGCGATAGATTAAATAGCAATGCTTCGCCTGCTAATAATATAAACAAAAGAAGTAGAAGCGCAACTACCGCGCTTAGTGTCACTATTCCAATATTAAGTAAAGGCGGCGCTGAATATTCAGAAATTAGGGTTGCAAGGCAAAAAAAAAGAAGGGCATTTATTGCTTTTGACGCCACTATTAAGGCAATAAAGACAGGGTGCAAATCCAGTTACTCTCAATATTTAGCAGCTAAATCTGCATTTGATGCAATGAATAAAGCAGTTGAAGCAGCTCACATTGCCTATGAAGGTTCGATTCAAGAGGAGTTGCTTGGCTCAAAAAGCATTGTAGATATCATAGAATATGAAGAAAAGCTCAGCAAGGCTAAGTCTGATAGGGTGGATGCGCACAAAAAATTAATATTAGCATTTTATAAAGTTAAATTTCTTACGGGCGATTTAACTGCTAAATCTATGAAATTACCTGTTAAATACTTCGAGCCCGAACGTGAGTTTAAGAGAATAAAAACAAAAATTGTGGGGTTTTAAGTGACTCAAATTATAGAGCAAAAAGATGGTGCTAGTAGCGGCGAAGTGAAGCTTGAGGATATTTTGAAATCAATTAGGGGTATTATAGATGACCATAATTCAGATTTAGAAATTAATAAATTTCCTGAAGTAAAAAAAATCAAACAAAATCAGGCAAAAATTATTCAGAGCTCAACTAGAAAAATTACATCGAACACTGAAAAGAATAATGAAGATATATTAGAGCTTACCCATGTTGTTGATGCAGATAATGCTCATGATTCAATTTTATCTGATAAAGTTCAAAAAAAAACAAGGGCAGAGATTGACAAATTCACTCAAAAGCTGCAATCTGGAGAGTATATAGAAAAAAATAATTCTATGGGTGCTATTTTAGAAGAAATGATGAAGCCACTTTTGAAGGATTGGATGGATAATAATTTACCTAGAATTGTTGAAAAAGTAGTAATAGAAGAAATAAAAAAGATAGTGCCAAAGAAAAAAATATAATTTAAAGAGTCTGGTCATGGGAAAGATATTATTGTTTATTATAGCTGTTATGTTGTCAAACACAATAGTGGCATCGGATGTACCTGCCTTGCCATCTATGGATAACTACAGTAGCGAGGAAGTAAAAACAAAAAAAAGTAAGTCTATTTGGGGCAAAACTAAGTCAATGTTTGGTTTTGGCTCTGACGAGCAGGAGCAGCCGAAGCTTACTGAAGCAGAAAAAAGGCAGCAAGATTTTGATAGAAAATTTCCAGAGATAGCCAGGGCAAAAAAATCGTCTAAGACAAATATTGAAGATGTTCCTGAAAATGTTGATGAAATGATGAAAGATCTGCAGCTGCCCGAGGATGAGCTTGAAGGCGCTAGAAGAAAAGCTTCAAAAATTAATAAAGAAATGCCAAAAATTCCAGACTTTGAAAAAAAAGCAGAGAAGCATATCATAAAGAATAATAGTACCGAGTTGCCTAAATTGCTGAAGCCAGATATGCAAGAAGGAGAAAATGAAAGTATTACACCAGACGAAATTAATAAATTACCTGATCTTGAAAAAAAGATCACCAAAGATTTGAAGAAAAAAGAGCATGGTATCCCTTCAATTTTTATACCTAATGACAAAAACACTCCTCCTGCTTTAGAGATTCCGCAATTTGCAGAGCCTGAAATTAAAAAGCCATCAAAGAAGAAAAAATCTGATAAAAAATTATCTACAGATGATTCTATAGGAGGCGGGGAGAAGCAAAAAGATAATCGTATAGTTGTTGGAAGACGAAAAATAACAATGGATGGTTATAGAACAATAACTACATTTTATAAAGATGGAAGTGAGTCTGTAGAAAAATATAAGCTTAGCGAGGCAGAGTTGCAAGCATTGGAAGATAAGCATAAAGCGAATTTGAAAGCTTTTGAAACAGATGAAAAAAACGCATTTCAAACAAATAATAACTTTGTTATTAAAAAGGTAAAATCCGAAAAAAATTATGATTTGCCAGAGCTAGATGCAAAGCATATAGAGTTTATTGATAAAGAAACTAGGCTGTTAATGCTACCAAATGACGATGTAGTTCTTGGTAAATTAGGTGAAAAGGGCAAAATGGAAGCAATGAATTATTATGATTACACAAAAATATTTTGGGAGAATTATAATTTTATAAAAAGAGAGCCTAGGCGTGAAATGATAGATAATTTTTTACGAAATTATAGATCTAATTTCAAGCATCATTAAACTAAAATAGCTCATTGTTTTATAAATATTTCAAAATAATACAAAAAAATGATAGATGCGATTGACAAAACAAAGATACTTGCGTAGTATGTGCTCATTATTTAATTAGATATTTACATGGAATCAAGTAAGTTTTATCTATTTAAGGATAAAAGATTTTTACCACTATTTATAGTGCAGTTTTGCGGGTGTTTAAATGATAGTATTCTAAAGAATGCTTTGATTATACTTGTGACTTTTAAACTTGCAGACAGTTTGTCTGTGCCGCCTTATATGCTAGTTATGCTAGCTCATGTTTTGTTTATACTGCCATTTACTTTGTTTGCCAGTATTTCAGGGCAATTAGCTGACAGATACGAGCGGTCTACCATTGTCAAAATAATAAAATTTATAGAAGTTGGAATAGTTGGGCTTTCAGCTCTTGGTTTTTACAGCGTTAATTTGCCTATTTTATTTTCGTGCATTGCATTAATGGGGGTTCACTCCACATTTTTTGGTCCAATTAAATACAGCGCACTTCCAGATCAGATGAAAAAAGATGAATTGCTTGGAGCTAACGGATACATTGAAGCTGGTACTTTTTTATCTATTTTAATAGGTACGATGCTTGGTGGTATGTACAATTTTAGTAATGCATTCGTTATCTCAGTTGCATTAATCATTGCTCTTACTGGCTTGTTTGCTAGTATGTTTATGCCAAAATCAAACAATACTAATACAGATGTTAAAATTAATTTTAATATTTGGCAAGAAACCAAAAATATGGTTGAGTATGCGGCGTCTAAAAATCATGTTTATTTAGCAATATTAGGTATTTCATGGTTTTGGTTTATTGGAGCTGTTATAATGGCGCAAATACCTTCACTAACTAGAGAAACGCTGGGTGCGGATGAGAATGTGAATATTCTATTTTTAGCTACTTTTTCTATAGGTGTGGGTGTTGGTTCTTTTTTATGCGAAAAAATATTTGCTAATAAAATCACTACAAAATATGTATTTTTGTCTTGCTTATTAATAAGTATATTTATGCTTGACTTATTTTTTGCCAGCCACATCGCTAGCTCTAATTTTAAGCCAGATAATTTAAGAACAATTTTTGAGTTTTTGAAAAGAGGGCACTATATACGAATTTTGTTCGATTTATTTTGCCTTGCCATGGTTGGTGGCATATATGTGGTGCCATTATTTGCTGTAATGCAATCTTTAACTGCTCCTGCATATAGAAGCCGTGTTATTGCTGTGAATAATTTAATTAATTCGCTTTTTATGGCAGGATCAACTATTTTGCTGTCATTTTTATTCTATTTGAATTTTGCTATACCTACTGTAATTCTAACGATTGCTGGTTTTAATTTTGTTATTGCAATGCATATATATAAATTAATCCCAGATTCAAAAATTATACCTATGTGGTTTTGGAGAAAATTTTTCAGAATGATTTTCAAAAATATGTATAATGTTGAAGTTAAGGGGATAGAGAATTATAAAAAAGCTGGTAAAAGAACAGTGATTGTTGCAAATCATTTATCTTATCTTGACCCTGCATTAATTGCATGTCACGTGCCAGATGAAATTAAATTTGCAATTAATCTTGGTGTCTCACAACATTGGTGGGTAAGACCGTTTTTACGTATTGTTAAAACCTATCCAATAGATCCTAACAATCCTATGGCAATTAAAAGCCTGATAGAGGAGGTCAAAAAAGATCGAAAGATTGCAATTTTCCCTGAAGGTAGGATTAGTATGACGGGGGCACTCATGAAGATATATGAAGGACCTGGTATGATTGCTGACAAAGCAGGCGCTACTATTTTACCGATTCGAGTTGATGGTACTCAGTTTACTATTTTCTCTAAGATAAGAAAATTAATGAGGGGTAAATTTACAATTCGTCGTAATATCACGATAACTATATTACCTCCAGTAAAATGTAATGTTCCAGAGTCTCTTGATAATAGGCAAAGGCGTAAATTTATAGGCGAAGCTTTGTATGACACCATGAGTGAAATGATGTTTGAAAGCTCAAAATATAAAGAAACTTTATTTCAGTCTTTAATCAATGCAACCAGAGTATATGGTAAAAAATCCTTGATAATGGAAGATATTGACGGTAATAAAGCAAGATATAAAGATGTTTTGATAAAGTCATTTGTTGTTTCACATTTAGTATCAAAAGATACAAAAGAAAAAGAAGTTGTAGGCATAATGTTGCCAAACATGACAGCAAGTGCAATTACTTTTTATGGCGTGCAATCGTCTGGAAGAGTTCCTGCTATGATTAACTTTACTTCTGGCCCTGCAAATATAATTTCTGCTTGTAAAACTGCGCAGATAAATGTTATATATAGTTCGCGTAAATTTATAGAAAAAGCTGAGCTTGAAAATTTAGTAGAACAAGTTACGGGGAGCGGTGTGAAGATTATTTTTCTTGAAGATTTAAGAAAAGATGTAAATTTATTTGTCAAACTCCGTAGTTTTGTTTATTCAATATTTCCAGAAACTGCTTATAATAGTCAGTGCAAGGAAGTATCTGATACTGATACTGCTGTTATATTATTTACATCCGGCACGGAAGGGGTTCCAAAGGCTGTTGCTTTATCACATAGAAATCTTCAAGCTAATGCATCGCAGGTGCTAGCAAGATACGACTTCAAGAGAGATGACATTGCATTTAATTCTTTGCCTATATTCCACACTTTTGGTCTTGGTGCTTCCATTATTATGTCTTTAAATGGTATAAAAACTTTCTTCTATCCATCGCCATTGCATTACCGCATAATACCTGAGGTGATATATGATATTGGTGCAACAGTTATGTTTGGAACTGATACTTTTTTATCTGGATACGCAGCCTATGCGCATCCATATGATTTTTATTCATTGCGCTATGTTATTGCAGGCGCAGAAAAGCTAAAAGCAAAAACCAGGAAAACATGGTTTGATAAGTTTGGTATAAGGATCTTTGAAGGTTATGGAGTAACTGAAGGCTCTCCAGTTATTTCTGCAAATACACCAATGCATGATAAGCCACAAACTGTAGGTAGATTAATGCCGAAGATAGAATATTACCTTGAACCTGTTGAAGGCATAGAAGAGGGTGGTAAGCTATATGTTAAAGGCCCTAATATAATGCAAGGATATATTAAAGCAGATAATCCTGGCGTAATTTCGCCACCTTCTCATGAAAGCCTAGGAGAAGGTTGGTATGATACTGGAGATATAGTATCTGTTGATGATGAGGGGTATATTACGATTTTGGGTAGGCAAAAACGTTTTGCAAAAATAGCTGGCGAAATGGTGTCTCTTGCTGCGGTCGAGGATTTGGTCAATACTCTAGATGCAGATAATATGCATGCCTCTGTGTGTATTGAAGATGATAGAAAAGGTGAACAAATTATTTTATTTACTACAAATATTGAGCTGGATAGATCTGGAATTTCAAAAATATGCCGAGAAAAAAGCTTGTCAGAGCTGCACATACCAAGAATTATATCGCATGTAAAGGAGCTTCCTGTGCTTGCAACAGGTAAGTTAAATTATAGAAAAATGGTTGATATGGCCAAAGAAATAGTAAAAAAATAAATCTCTATAAAATCCACCTCTAAATAAGAGTTTTTATTGTAAAACCTGCTCTTAGATATAATTAGCGTTTTGATGTGAGAATTGGTTAAGTTATACTCTATAATAATAGGAAAGCGTCACAATGAAACTGCATGAACAGGAGTTAAATATACAATAACAAACAATTTAGGGGGAGTTGACGATTTATTTTTAATTAATATAAAACCCTAAATTCACTTGCATTTAATATTAATTTTGTAATAATATTAGATGATTAATTATCAAGTTAAGCAGCTAAGAAGAAAAATATATGGCAAGTAAAAAACAATATGCATGCACAAATTGCGGCAGCATGAGTAGCAAATGGCTTGGTCAGTGCCCTGACTGTAATGAATGGGGAACGATAAATGAAGAGGCAGGTTCTGCAAGCAGAATTACCCCGGCAATTAATGGAAGCGTACAAGTCCTGCAAAATTTAGGAGAAGAAATTGAACAAACACTGCGCACAAAAACTCCGATAGAAGAGCTAAACCGGGTGCTTGGCGGCGGCTTAGTTACTGGGTCTGCAATTCTTATTGGGGGTGATCCTGGAATTGGTAAATCAACACTTTTATTGCAATTATCTGCTAGCTTATCGCAAAATAAAATTGGCTGCTTGTATATTACCGGCGAGGAGTCAACAAATCAAATAAAGCTGCGCGCCCAGCGCCTTGGCATTAAGAATAACGAGATGGGTTTGGTTGCATCTGGCAGTGTAGAAGACATAATTTCAACAATCGACAAACACAAATCTAAATTAAATTTAGTGGTAATAGATTCGATTCAAACAGTTTCAACCAAAGAGGTTGCATCAGCACCCGGTACTGTTTCACAGATCAGAGCAAGCTCGCATATATTAATTAATTATGCAAAACAAAATAGCATAACGTTGCTGCTTGCGTGTCATGTGAATAAAGACGGGCAGCTTGCGGGCCCTAAGGTTCTGGAGCATATGGTGGACACTGTGCTTTATTTTGAGGGTGACCATAACAACCATTTCCGTATTTTGCGCTCGATAAAAAACAGATTCGGCGGGGCAGGGGAAATTGGCGTTTTTGAAATGACAGATAAGGGGTTGCGGCAAATTTCGAACCCATCAGAACTTTTCCTGATGGAGCGAGAAAATAACGTTAGCGGCAGCGCTGTATTTGCAGGTATTGAGGGCTCGCGTCCACTACTTGTAGAGATACAGGCACTGATAGCTCCAACAAATATGGCAACTCCGCGCAGATCTGTTGTTGGATGGGACCCAAATAGATTATCCATGATGATTGCAGTGCTTGGAGTACGTTTTGGTTTGAACCTTGCGAATCATGAAGTTTATTTGAGCGTAGCAGGTGGCCTTCGCATAACAGAGCCGGCTGCAGACCTTGCGGTTGCTGCAGCGCTAATTTCAGCAGCTAGCAATAATCCGCTGCCAAAGGGTAGTATATTTTTTGGCGAAGTTGGTCTGTCTGGTGAGGTGCGAAAAGTGTCGCAAGATACTGCGCGTATAAAAGAGGCAGCGAAGCTAGGTTTTAATAGTATGTATTGCTGCACGAATGAAAAAACAGAAGGAATAAATGTAATTATGCATCTTCGGCAATTAAAGGGATTGGTATAGAAAAAGGGGCGATGCATATGAACAAAAAAGAATCAAACTTACTATCAATATTGCTGGACTTTCAGCAATTTCAAATATTTATATTAGGGATGTTTAGCGGCATGCCATTATTTATTATTTACAGCACGCTCGCTGCTTGGATGACTACAAAAGGTATTGATATAAAAACTGTAACTTTTTTGGCCTCTGCTAGAATTTTTTATTCTCTTAAAGTTCTTTGGGCCCCTTTTATAGATCAAATTAAACTGCCACTTCTGCATAAAATAGGGCGTAGAAAAAGCTGGATATGCTTAATGAGCACTGTGATTGCGTACGTGATTTTTTCTTATAGCTATTTAGACCCTAAAACAAATATGACTATGATATTTATCCACACTATGTTTCTTGGATTCGCATCAGCGACACTAGATGTTGTAATAGATGGATATAGAATAGATAATGTACCAAAAGAAAATCAGGCAATCGCTGCAGCGAATGCTATATTTGGCTATCGTATGGGAAAAATACTTGCAGTTGCTGCGGCGCTATTTTATGCGCAGGATTTTGGTTGGATCTTGGTTTTTCAATGCCTTGCTGGACTTTATGTATTATTTATATTAACGATTATCTTTGTCTATAAAGAAATAAAAATTGACAAAGCAGATTTTGTAATTAATGATGTTAATTCATGGAAAGCTGCCACGATAGTACCTTTTTACGATTTTTTTAAAAGAAATAATGCGCTTCTAATATTATTTGCTATTATTTTTTATAAGCTGGGGGATGCAATGCTAGGCATTGTTGCAACTCCTTTTTATTTAGATGTTGGGTTCAGCATGAAAGAAATTGCAAAAATAACAAAGATTTATGGATTATTTGCAACAGTTGCAGGTACTTATATTGGCGTATATATTATATATAAAATTGGTTTTTTGCGCGGGTTAATTTTTTGTGGGGTGGCACAGAGCGTTACAAATTTCGCTTTTGTATGGCTTAACCATCAAGGGCACAATGTTTCTGCTTTAATGGTGGCAATCACTATAGAAAATGTTGCTTCTGGCATGGGCGATGCTGCTCTTGCTGGCTATTTAAGCTATTTATGTAATAGGCAATTCTCTGCCACGCAGTACGCCTTGTTTAGTAGCGCGTCGGGCTTAGCTAGCCACAGCATTGTAGTATTTGGCGGCTCAATTCAGGAATTAATTGGGTGGGATGCATATTTTTCGATGACTGTAATTTTGGCAATTCCAGGACTTTGGTTGTTTTATATATTACATAAAGAGAGCGAGCATGAGAACAGGGAAGAGCCAAAAGTGGTAAATAAGAATTAACTCAAAAAAACTTGACTATCAATGCCCGTGAACTATATTCCTGATATGAATTAATTTATTAGAGGGAGCAGGAATTAATTATGAGATTACTTAATTTAGCAATGCGCACTGCAGGAACCTCTGCGCGAGTAACAAAATCAAGTGGTTTTAATAAATCATTTTTTTCAAGCAAGGCAAATCAGAAATTCACAAGTAAGACCGATTTGCACGGGAGTAAAATATTTGCTAGGAATTATTGTGATGGTGGAGATTCAGGTGATAGTGATGATTATGGAAGTTCTAGCTCTAGTAGCAACATTCACTCTACACTAACATCAACGACTTACCAAGATCATAGCGGTAGCAGCAGCGATTCAAAAAAAAACTCTAATGATAGCAGCTTTAGTTTTGGACAATTATTTGTTAAAATAATGACTGGCTTAATATTATTTCCTGGCGTTTATACGCTTTGCTTTTGGGGTACCCAAGCATGTTTATATACGCATCAAAAATTAAAGGAGCCTGCAAACAATTTACTAAAATATGCGAGTAAAATTCATCATGAGAATCAAGAGCTATTGGAAGAGGGAACAGAAATGATAGGCGCAAATTATCAATTCCCTCCAGAAGATTATGTTTAAAATTTTTGCATGCGTGGGTGAGGTATTGTGGAATCTGTCTTACGAGATTGCCACGGCAGTGCAGCGTTTACGGGTACCTCGCTAGTGACGAATATGTACCCTCCAGATCACCTGCCTGATAACGCTCCTTGCGCAAAAAAAATCAAATTCTTAATATCCACAAATTATGTGGATAAGTATGTGAATAATATGTAGAAATACCCCTTCAAATAGTTATATCATCTTGATGTGAATAAAAATGACTAAAAAATATGCACGCAGCTGCAACCCAAGTAAATACTGTAATCTGAGGTATATACGCAAAAAAAGATAATTAACCTTTTTTTGTTTATCTTAAGAAAATGTTATAAATGTGCATAAGTTAACTGTATTTTTTATGGTAAACTATATTTTGTTGTAAAAAACGCATAAAATTAAAAATAAAAGAAAATTATTTTGATTTTTTAGCTTTTTTATTTTACTGATTACTATATAAAGGATATCATAAAAAATTTTCTTAAAAATATATCTAAAAATATTGGCAATTAAAGGGTGAAAAAATAATTATAATTATGAATTTTGTATTAGACAAAAAATTAGAAGAAGATAGTATTTTTATAAAGTCAATGTCAATATGTGATATAAGAATGATTAAAAATGAAGAGTTTCCCTGGATTATTCTAGTTCCAAAAATTAATAATATTGTAGAGATAACAGATTTAACTGAAAGGCAGTATAGTCAGTTTGCAAATGACATAAGGCTAGCTTCTATGATGATGCAGAATTTATATACTCCAGATAAGCTAAACATTGCTACAATTGGTAATGTGGTACCTCAGATGCATGTGCACATAGTGGCGCGGTTTAAACATGATAGATTATTTCCAAAGCCTATATGGGGCAATATTTAGTTTTTAAAAATCTTGCAGGATTATTTTACTGTTGACTCTGCCTTTAAATTCAATAATTTCTGTTTGTTCTTTTGTTAACATTGAATTTGCTGTGATGGTAGAATTTTTGAATTTTACAAATACTGGCAATTTAGTTTTGATATCTTTTTTTTCAATATTAAGTTGTATCTGGTTGCTAGAGAAGTAAATATCATTAAATGTAATTTCTGCATTTTCATTAAGCACTAAATATTTCCTATCTTTATCTAATTTTCCATAATTAGATTTTATTTTTAAATCTCCATCATTTTTAAAATAAATAGCACTTACTAAGTCTAACAAGTAATCTTCATTTTTATCTTTTATTGCTGCTTCAGAGAAAATTTTATAATCAGTTTCCTGTTCATCTTTTCCTTCAAAAATATTACCCTCAGAGCTTAAAGAGAATTCTTTAGAAATTTTCTTTTTCTTTTTTTTGTTAAATAATTTTTCTTCTGCTTCGGGCAGGGGTGCTTCTTGGTTAATATATAAAGTAAGTACAACGCCAATAAATAGGCAAAAAGCTAAACTGATTAAAACATACTTTATTAGAGTTAGGTTTTTCTGAAACTTTTTTATTTTTTCTCCCATATTTTGTATTTAACCAGCTCCTGCTTTTATTATATCGTGTATATGAATAACTCCTTTAAATTGAGAGTTGTCTATTACGGGCATAACAGTAATAGATTTGCTATTCATAGCATACAAGGCTTCTGTGACTAAAATATCAGATGATATACTCATAGGGTTTACAGACATTATGTCTTCCGCTTTTATATCGTCAAAATTTTGCGATATATGTCGCCTTAAATCTCCATCCGTAATTATTCCAGCTAAAGAGTTGTCATTCTCCATTACAATAGCACATCCAAGACAATTTTTAGTTATAGCCATAATTACATCTGCAAAACTGTCTTGTTTAGAAACGATAGGCATTCCTTCTTCTTTTTTGTGCATAATATTTGACACTTTAAGTAAGTCTGCGCCAATCTTTCCACCGGGGTGAAAAATCTTAAAATCACATTTAGAAAAGCCTCTTGCGTCATGAAGGCTGGTTACTAAAGCGTCTCCAAGAGAAAGCGTCATAAGTGCTGATGTTGTAGGCGCGGAGATTGACGAAGTCTCTTGTTGTTTTGGTAATTTCAAAAGATAGTCAGAGTTTTCTGCAAGTGTAGAGTCATTACGCATAGTAATTGCTGCTATCTTAATATTAAATCTTTTGCAGTAATTAAGTGTATCAAACAATTCCTTGGTTTCTCCGGAATTAGAAAGCATAATTACCATATCATGCTGCGTTATCATTCCAAGGTCGCCGTGGCTAGCCTCGCCAGGATGGATATAAAAAGATGGGGTGCCAGTGGAGGCAAGGCTAGCTGCTATTTTTTTTGCAATATAGCCACTTTTGCCCATTCCTATCAAAATCACCCTACCTTTAAGCTGCAAAATATATTCCACCAAAAGGTCAAAATCTTTCGGAACTTCAGAGGAAAGAGTATTTAAGGCCTTCGCTTGATCTTGTATATTTTTTTTTGCTATTGCTGAATACTTCATAATTAGTCTAATCTTTAATTTAATAAATTTTTTGCTTTAGTTATTTTTTCTTGAATATAATAACTTAATTCTCTGGCATCATCATATTCATCTACCCTAGTTGCATTAATATATTCTAATATTTTTATGTCTATTGTGCCAGACTTTTTAAACCAAAAGCCTTTTGGCCAAACATTGCCAGAATTCAGTGCAATTAAAAGCATGCCTGCTTTATTTTTTTTTGCAAGTTTTGCAGCGCTTGGCTTATATTTTACATCACGACCAACTTTAATCCTAGTACCTTCTGGAAAAATAACCATAGAATTTCCTTCTTCTATGTTTTTTGAGCCTATCTTTAAAATTTTTGAAACAGATAGCATATCACTTCTGTCAACAGCTATAGGTTCTACTATTTTCAAGCCCCATCCAAATACTGGTATATCCATAAGTTCTCTTTTAATAACCCAGCTATGTCTGGGGATTATTATTTGCATAAAGAAATTATCCCAAAAGGATTGGTGATTTGCAACTGCAACATAAGGTGCATTTGTTTGTTTTAGTATTTCTGCACCAGTTATTTTGAATTTAATTCCGCATATAATCCATATAGAATAACAGAATATATATGAATATATTTCAGCAATTTTATAGCGCCAGGAATAAGGAGTTTTGAACAGCAGCATTGGTACGCCGAATATGATAAAAAATAATATTGAAATCAAACATATTATTGCATAAAAGAGAATGATTCTAAATTTCCAGAACATTGTTTATATTTTATATTGAATTTGATAAAAATAGAATATATAGTATTTTTTCAAATGAAGAAAGAATAAATTCAAAATTATGAAAAAAATAGTATTATCTGGTATACAATCGAGTGGAAATTTACATTTAGGCAACTATTTAGGCGCAATTAAAAATTGGCTAACCATGCAAGATGAGTATGATTGTTATTTTTTTCTTGCCGATTTACACTCACTTACAACTCTTCAAAAAACAGAAGAACTTAAAAAGTCAATTTACCAATCAACCGCTATGTATCTTGCATGTGGGCTTGACCCAAGTAAAGTGGCTTTGTTCCAGCAATCAAGGGTAGGGCAGCACTCGCAGCTTGCATGGATGCTTAATTGCGTTACTCCAATTGGTTGGCTTAAGCGTATGACACAGTTTAAGGATAAGGCTGGAAAAAATCAAGATAATGCAAATACAGGATTGTTCACATATCCTGTATTGATGGCTGCTGATATATTACTATACAATGCTGAGCTTGTACCAGTAGGGGCTGACCAAAAGCAACATCTTGAGCTAACGCGTGATATTGCTGGTGTGATTAACAGAAAATTTGATGAAGAAATTTTGAAAATGCCAGAGCCATTAATACAAAAAACAGCATCTAGAATTATGAGCCTGCGTGATGGCTCCAAAAAAATGAGTAAATCCGATGAAAGTGACGCTTCTAGGATTAATTTAACGGATGGAGCTGATGTAATTACTAAAAAATTTAAAAAAGCGAAGACAGATAATATTATAGAAATATATTTCGATGCAGAAAATAGACCTGATATTAGTAATTTAATGAATATCCATTCAGCTTTTTCAGGTTACAGTATTGAAGATATTACCAATAGATATTCTGGAAAAGGGTTTGCAGAATTTAAAATGGATATTGCTGATATGGTGATTGAACATATGGGTCCAATTAATGATGAATATCAGAGGTTTATTGAAGATAGCGGATACATTCAGGAGTGCTTAAATAAAGGCGCAGAAAAGGCTGAAGTTAGAGCAAAAACAACTTGCGATAAATTGATGAATAAATTTGGATTACTGTAGTGGAATCTGTGTTACATAAAAAAAATAAAATAAAATGAATACCACAAAGAAAACCTTATTTTTATTATTGTTGATCATTGGAGGAATTATTATGTTCAACCGCATGCATAAAATAGATGCCTATGAAGGGGGCAACCCTAAAATAGATGTAAAAGAATATTTTACAGGCAATATAAAGGCCTGGGGGGTGATTCAAGATTGGAGAGGTAAGGTAATAAGTAGATTTGATATAGACATGGTAGGTTCATGGGATGGAGACTTGGGAACTCTGGCAGAAGAGTTTATTTTTTATGATGGCTCGAGCTTGCAAAGGTCGTGGTCTATAAAAAAAGTAGCCAAGAATGAATATGAAGGAACGGCGGGCGATGTGCAAGGTATAGCAATTGGTATGCAGAATGGCAATGCTGTTAATTGGCGCTATAATATGGAGATACCAGTCGGAGATACAAAATATAAATTTGCAATGAATGATTGGATGTGGCAAATGAATGACGGCGTATTGATCAACAGAACAGCAATGAAAAAATTCGGCATAACTGTTGCAGAATTAACTATATTTATGCAAAAACAGCAGTGATTATATCTGTTAAGAAAATGAGCCTTAAGGGCCTATATTATAAATTTAACTCGCATTTATGCGGTGTCATTGCTTCACTATCCTGTTGCATATAACACTTGCTCGCCATTTTCGCTCGGGACCTTAATTAAATTTATAATAAAAAAATATTAGTCTAAATCGTTAATTTTTTTCTGAATTCTATCAGACATTCTGAAATATACGCTATTATATTCCTCATCTTTTTCTGGGTATTTACGGGGTCTTACGGAGAAGCTGCCAAAACCTCTAAGCTCAACCCTTTCTTTGTTTATTAGTGATTCCTTTATGGATTCAATAATGCTATCCACGCAAAGCTTGGCATCTTCATTATTCAAATAATGTAGTTTTTTTGTAAGCGCAGAAATTAAATGTTTTTTTGTAGCCATAGATCTTATTGTAATTTTTTTGTTAAGAATTTTTGAGTAACCTTCCCTGCTCTTTTTTCCAGTCTCTTTCTTTTATTGTTTGTCTTTTGTCGTGGTTTTTTTTGCCCTTGGCAAGGCCAAGTTCAAGTTTAACTCTGTTTTTATTATTAAAGTAAACAGAGAGCACAATAAGAGTGTAGCCTTTTAATTTAATTTTACCAATTATTTTATTAATTTCCTTCTTATTTAGTAGTAATTTTTTTGGCCTGAGTGTTGCATGATTGAATCTATTTGCTTTTTCATATTCAGCAATATGGCAATTATAAAGAAAAATCTCTTCTTCTTTATTTGGGGCCGCATGAGAATCTGGAATTGATATTTTTCCTGCTCTGATAGATTTCACTTCGCTGCCAGTTAAAACAATACCTGCTTCGAACTCTGTTTCTATTGAATAGTTAAAACGTGCTTTTTTATTTTGAGCAATTATTTTTTTATATTCTTCAGGCATTTTTTTCTAATTCCTCGATTTCATAGATTTTTTCTATTAAAGGCTTGGCATTACTTTCTTTCATTATGGTTAGGGGTAATTTAATATATTTTTTGCATAAATTAAGTTCGTATGCTGCATATTTTATGCCAATTGGATTGCTTTCGGTAAATAATAAATCTGTAAAGCTCATTATTTTTTTATGAACGGTACGTGCCATATCTAGTTGTTTATTGCTTGTAAAATATTCAATTTTTTTGCATAACTTAGGAAATATATTAGAGCATACAGAAACTACGCCAGAACCTCCATTTAAACTATATTCAATCATATTAGCATCATCGCCAGACAGGAAATTGAAGTTTTCAGCAACCTTGCTCTGAAGCCTTTTTGGTCTTAATAAATCATCGCTTGCATCTTTAATAGCCGCTACATTCTTCATGTGAGATATAAGAACTAATATCTCGTCATTAATGTTGCACCCAGTTCTGCCAGGGTGTAGATATAGCATAATTGGTAATTTTGAAATTTTATCTATAGCTTGAAAATGAGCAAAAACACCTTCTTGCTCAGGTTTTACATAATGCGGCAGCGTGCACATAATTCCATTAATAGCCATATTATTCAGCCTTTTAATTTTTTCACATGCAAGATCTGTTCCAGCTGCAGTCATGCCAGCGATGATGTTGATTTTTCCTTTTGCATATCCTATTGCTGCGTCTAGAAGCGCAAAATAATCTTCATCACTCAGGCAGCTACCTTCGCCAGTTGAGCCACCAAGAACTAGAGAGTCAATTTTTGCATCTATTTGTTTATTAATTAGCCTTTCAAGAGCATGGAAGTCTGTGGTGCCATCTTCATTAAAAGGCGTTATTAATGCGGTTATTATTCCTTCAAATTTCATATTATTTTGCCTGTTAGTTTTTTAAATTCTTGTAATAATTTTGCCGTAATTTGACTTTCTTTAAACTTAACTTCTACCCCCGTTATGTGGTTATTTAAATTTATTTCAGCAATATCGGCAATTTCTGCAGCTGTACCAGTTATAAAGCAAGCATCAAATTCAGCTATTTCATCTGGCTTTATTCTTGCCTCTGTTATATTTATACCATGTTTTTTTGCAAGTTCAATAACAGTTTTTCTGGTGATGCCATCTAGGAAGCGATCAGCTATTGGAGTGAACAGTTGATTATCTTTTTCAAAAAATATATTAGTAGTTGTGCATTCTGCAATAAAACCCTCCTGATCTAGCAGCAGAGCATCATTAAATCCTTCTTTTAAAGCTTCTTGTTTTGCTATAACTAGAGTCGCATAATGCGCAGATGATTTGCTTTGCGGAGGCATTGCATTAACAGCGTTTTTACGCCAATTGCTTAAAACTAGCTTTAGTCTTTTTTTGTATGGAGGGTTGGATTCTTGCGCTGCAATTAATAAATTATATTGAAAATCATCGCTGGTTAGGCTGAGCTCTGCTGGGCCTCTCCAAATAAGCGGTCTGACATAAGCATTTTTAAAATTATTGATTTGTATAACTTCCATGCAAGCATTATTTATTTCTTCTTCACTGTAATAAACTTCCATGCCCATTAAATTTGCAGAATTAATAAGTCTCTTAGTGTGTTCTTTGAGTTTAAAAATTTCGCCATTATAGGCTCGCAGCCCCTCATAGACAGCGCCAGAATAATGCAGGCTGTGAGTAAGTGCATGAATGTACG
>JAHDEH010000025.1 GCA_020628955.1 Alphaproteobacteria bacterium | reverse complement strand
CATTTTATTGATCAAAATTGTTCAACGACAAAGTCAGGTTTTTCTGTGAATATATTTAAATACAGAGGAAAAAAGCTAAATTCTTGGCTATACCGTAGTTTAAACCATTAGAAATTAGAATATAAATAATATATTCCAACCAGCTTGGTCACCATCATATAGCATAATTTAGTTAATGGGTAGTAAAAATGCGCGCAGAATTAGAAAATTTAAAAAATAAGATTGAAGAATCTCTTTCTTTAATCAGGAGGTCTCTTTGACCCAGATAAAATTAAAAAGAAACTAGAGGAACTAGAACAAGCATCTATGCAACCGAATTTTTGGGATGATACCAACAAAGCAGGAGCAGTTTTAAAGGAAAAAACTTATCTAGAAAAAACCTGTCAGACCTATGAATATATAGATAGTGGAGTCTCTGAAAATACAGAGCTTGCAGAAATCGCCGAAAGTGAAGGAGATAAAGAGCTAGAGAAGCAGGCAGAAGATGAACTTAACAACATTCTCAAAGAATCTCAAAAACTAGAAATAGAGATGCTATTTAGCGGCGAAGCTGACAGCAATGATTGCTTCCTTGAGATTAATGCCGGTGCAGGTGGAACAGAAAGCCATGACTGGGCACAGATGATGATGCGCATGTATTTACGATTTGGCGAAAGGATGGGCTTTAAATCAGAAATTATAAATATTATCAATGGCGAGGAGGCAGGAATTAAATCTTGCTGCATCAGATTTAAAGGCGAGATGCCTTATGGATGGCTCAAAACCGAATCTGGAGTTCATAGGTTGGTCAGAATCTCGCCATTTAATTCAGCAGGCAAAAGAATGACTAGTTTTGCTTCTTGCTGGGTATATCCAGAAATTGATGACAATATTGAGATTAATATAGAAGATAAGGATCTTAGAGTCGATACTTACAGGGCATCTGGTGCTGGTGGGCAACATGTAAATACCACAGATTCTGCTGTCAGAATAACGCATATACCTACAAATATTGTTGTTCAGTGCCAAAATGACCGCTCACAACACAGAAACAAAGCAGAAGCGATGCAAATGCTGAAAAGTAGATTATTCGAGCTTGAAATGCAAAAACAAATGGCAGAAACGGATAAACAAAATGCAGCAAAAACAGATAATGGCTGGGGGCACCAGATTCGTTCATATGTTTTGCAGCCATACCAAATGGTAAAGGATTTGCGAACCAATCACGAAACTAGCCAATCAGGCGCAGTTTTAGACGGTGATTTAGAAAAATTCATCGCAAGCACGCTAAGCCATAATACTGCAAAGAGTAAAAATTAGGATTAAGATTAATGCAGACAAAGTAGTTATAGAGTAGATAAAAATCATCATGGAACAAAAAATTGGAATATTCGGCCTTGGAAAAACGGGAATCTCTATCTTTAATGATTTAAAAAATAATCATAAGAATTTAATTTGCTGGGACGATAACGAAAAAAACAGGACTGAATTTGTTAGCACACATGGGGAGGCAAATATCATTGATCTAAAAAGCGCTGCATGGCAAACTGCAAAAGCCATCGCTATTAGTCCTGGAGTACCTTTTAACCATCCAATATTTTTATTAGCTAAACGGTATAATATATTGATATTTTCTGATATTCAGATGTTTTTAGAAAAAAATAGACAGTCCAAGATAATTTCAATAACCGGTACAAATGGTAAAAGCACCGCGGCATCTTTGTGTCATCATATACTGCAAAAAAATAATCTAAACTATGAGCTTGGAGGGAATATTGGCACCCCAGCTCTTGCACTGAAAAACGGCAGTGATGGCTATGTTCTAGAGCTATCTTCTTTTCAGCTTAACTTGCTAGACAACTTTACCCCAGATATTTCAGTGCTGATAAACATCACAGAGGATCATTTGCAGGCGCATGGTGGGTTCGAGAATTATTGCAATGCAAAATTCAAAGCATTAAAAGGCGATGGGGTAAAAATCATAGGTACAAACACTAAAATTTGTGCAGATTTTTATTCGAAATTGAAGAAAAATGGCGATAAAAAGATTATTGCAATAGGCGTTGAATTTAAAGATAGCGCTATTTATATTGAAAATAATATGCTATGTGATAATTATTTTGACCACACATCGCATGAAATTAACATCCCACAAGCGCTTCAGGGGACTCATAACTCGCAAAATATCGCTGCATGTTATGCAATATGTAGGGCCAGCGGCTTAAGACCAGATGAAATACTAAATAATATTCAAGATTTTCAAGGCCTCAAACATAGATTTCAATATATTGGCACAAAAAATTCTGTTGCATACTATAATGACAGCAAAGCAACCAATAGCGATGCATGCGCAAAGTCCTTAAGCAGCGAAAATAATATATTCTGGATTGCAGGCGGCTTATTCAAAGAAACCAACCTGGATGCGCTGAATGATATTTTAAGGAAAAATAGTGTAGAAAAAGCATATTTATTTGGCAAAGATGCAAGCATTTTAGCTAAACACTTAAAAAACATGCTAGAATATGCTATATTTGAAAATTTAGAGCAGGCATACAGCAGTGCCCAGGCAGACGCAGAAAAGTTTTCAGCTAAAAATGCTAAAAGATCATGCGTTATTCTGGCGCCTGCATGCGCATCTTTTGACCAATATAAAAACTTCGAGGACAGAGGAGAGGATTTTATAAATTTATATGAAAAAGAATAATATAATATCACGCTGGCTAAGAGCAATAGATCAGCAAATTTTAATAGCAACTATCATGCTGATGGTGCTTAGCTTCATGTTGGTGACCACTACCTCGCCATCTGTTGCAAATAAAATAGGCGCATCGCAGCATTTTTTCTCTTCCAGGCAACTAATCTATTTATGCGCAGGATTTATTATATTGATATTTACTTCTTTTTTAGATATATCCATGATAAAAAGAATAGCTTCCTTAGGCTTTATATTTAGCCTCTTTATGCTTGTATTAGTAAAATTTTATGGCTACGAAGTTAAAGGCGCAACTCGCTGGATACGCATAGGAGGTTTCTCTTATCAACCCTCAGAATTTATAAAACCATTCTTTTTTGTGGTAATCGGATGGGTTCTTTCCATTAAATATAAACAAAAATTTCCAAGTTTTTCATTGGCTATAATCTTATATCTTATGACTGCTATTTTATTAATTTTACAACCAGATTTTGGAATGCTTGTGCTAACTAGCGCTGTCTTTGCAACTCAACTATTTGCAGGCGGACTGCCTCTTATATGGGTTTTTGCCACATTTTTATTTGGTTTAATTGGAATTTTTAGCGCTTATTTATTCCTGCCCCATGTGGCAGCACGAATCAATAGTTTTTTAGACCCTGCAAGTAGTGGAAATTACCAAGTATCTAAATCGATGCTTGCTTATAAAAGCGGAGGTCTATACGGCAGAGGGCCAGGAGAAGGAGTAGTAAAACAGCATTTACCAGATTCACATACCGATTTCATCTTTGCAGTTGCTGGGGAAGAATTTGGGGCTATTATTACCATTTTTATAATCGCCATATTTGCTTTTATAATCATAAAATTACTACTTAAAATATCATCTGAAAAAGACAAATTTATACAATTTGCAACACTTGGACTTACTAGCCAGCTTGGCCTGCAGGCTATAATTAATATAGGTGTAACACTGAATCTACTTCCCACAAAAGGCATGACTCTGCCATTTATCAGCTATGGTGGATCCTCTATTATGGCTAATTGCCTTGCAATGGGGATGATTCTTGCTCTGACCAAAAGAAAAGCTTCTTTAACCAAATACAAGCTGCAATATATTGATGTTTGAGTGTTATTATAAATTATAAAACCACCCGCGAAGAGCGCCAGCGACGCAGCAATCTTGTAAAAAGGAGTATCATTGCGAGGTACTAAAACCGAAGATTTTAGCTATCGTGGCAATCTTGCGAGACGCAGCTCATCTATAAAGATCAACTGCACCCGCCCTTCGGAGCTCGCCTGCGCATGATGAGTAAAACCTTTCGCGACAACTCACTCGTCGTAGTACACGCCCCAAAGGTGTTTTTTCTCTGCGTAACCTACATAATCTTGACAATTTAATTTACACCAATCGCCTTCGATTTTAAGCAACTCGCAGCGGAGGCCAAATTTTAGTTTTGCAACCATTCTAGATGCCCTGGTTTTGTCTGCTAGTAGAACCGCATCTTTTTTAGACTTTACAATCACTGACCTTTTACCAGAAATAACCGTACTATGCACCCAGCCACCATCGCTGTAAAAATCCTTGATCTTACGCCATTGATCAAAATGCGCTAGCACCTCCACTGGTTCACCTTTTTTTACATACACCCATTCTATAGGCGTTTCTTTATTAGGGCCAACTCTTGCATTAACCTCGTCGAATTTAATTGTCACAAAGCGCGGTATTGGCAACTCTTTTTCTGTAGCAATGGCTGTATTTGCTATCATACAGCATAGTGTAAGAATGAAGGGTTTTATCCATAATATAGTAACCGCCGAAAGAACGTCATTGCGAGGAGCATTAGCGACGTGGCAATCTCGCAAGACAGAGCTCCGTCCTAAAGAGGTCACCACGTCGTCACTGCGTGACTCCTCGTGATGACGAGCGGACCTAAAAAGATCACCACGTCGTCCCTCCAGGACTCCTCGTGATGACGAATATCTCCTAGAGCAATGACGAATCATAATGACTCTTCTTAGCAACCAACATATCTTATCACGCAGAGTCATCTTCTTCTTTTTCAAGTAATGTATCATCTTGTTTAGCAACAACATAGTTTCCTGCTCTGAACTGGCTTTTTACATTATTAATTTCATATTCATTAACACCTACTGACTTCAGCACCGCACCGCCTAGCAATAGTGCAGTTTCGCAATCTTGCGGTATTATTGTATTAACTCCAAGATTATAGATTTCGCTAGAATTTTTTAGATCTTTCAATCTGACGATCACTTGCAAATGATCGTACCTTGTGTTTACAACCTTACTAATTTTCTTAATAGTAATTTCATTATTGATAGTTAATACTATTGTTGTTGCCCTGTCAGCTCCAAGCGCATTGAGAGTGGCAATTTGGGATGAATCGCCTTTAAAAACCGGCAACCCGTTGCCAACTTCTTCTTTAACAATTTCATCGCTAATATCAATGGCAACATAATTTATGCCTTTGGCAGCAAGAACTCTTGCAACCATTCTGCCGACTCTTCCAAAACCACCAATTATAACGTGATTAGTAAGATCTCTGGTCCCAAATTCTATGATCTGATTTGGAGTTTTGCCAAGTCCTTTTTCTATTTTTTCAGCAAATTTTTGCCCTAGCCTTGCAATAAGAGGAGTTAATGCCATAGTAGTTGTCACTACAAGTAACAATAAATTAGCAGTCGGTTCATCCAAAACCCCCTGCTCCTTCCCAAGGCCAAATAAAATAAACGCAAACTCACCGCCCTGTGCTAGCAGCAAGCCAGCATGAACAGAAACACCTTTATTAAAGCCAAATAATATGCATAAAGCTGCTATTATTATTGCTTTTAAGAATATAAGTGCAAAACTAAACGTTATTATATTATATATCTGACCGTACATTTCAAGCACGTCAATCTTCATTCCCACTGTCATGAAAAACAACCCAAGAAGCAAGCTTTTGAATGGGTATATACTTTCTTCTGCTTTAGACCGGAAATCTGTTTCTGCTACCAAAATACCAGAAATAAACGCCCCAAGTGCAAGCGAAAGACCAAAATGCTCTGTTCCCCAAGCTGCAGTCAGCACTACAAGCAATGTTGCTGCAATCGGCATTTCACTACTTTCGTGTCTGTTTGGTGCAATGAAAGAAAATAATGGACGAAGCAATAACCTGCCTGATATAAAAATAAACCCAAGTGCAAGCACAGCATTATATAAAGATTTTCCGAGCAAGTACGGCAGCGAAGTTGCCATATCAGAATCGCCTCCAAGCAGAGGAACTATAACAAGAAGCGGAACAACAACAAAGTCTTGCAGCAGCAATATTGCAAGCGCAATACGCCCAATCTGCATCGACTGACTTTTAGTTTCTTCCACTACCTGCATAACAATTGCAGTAGATGAAAGAGCAAGACCTCCAGCGATGATGATCGCAGCTTTATAGTCTTTTGTAACCAATATAAAAGCTCCTGCTATTGCAAGACTGGTGATTATAACTTGCAGCGATCCAAGACCGAATACATATTTACGCATTGCTTTAAGCCTTTCAATAGATAATTCAAGCCCAATTGCAAATAGCAAGAACACCACTCCAAGCTCGCCAAGAAGATATGTTTGATCATAAGTAACGATTTTCAGGCCATTCTCTCCAATCATTGCACCAGCAACAAGATATCCAAGAACGGGGCTAAGGCGCAGGCGCTTGAAAATAGCAACAACAAAAACAGCAGCTGCAAGTAGCATAATTACAATGACTAAAATATGATCTTTCATAACTTTTTTATATTGACTCCTTTATTTATTTTACTTATCTTGCCACAATTCTTCTAGCTTAAAATTTTCTCTTGCTTCTGGGTGAAATAGATGCACCACAACGCTGCCAGCGTCCAGCACTATCCAATCTGAGCCTTGCATACCTTCAACATAAGCATTCCATTTGAGTGTATGTTTAAGCTCTAAAGCTACAAATTCAGCTATTGCCTTAATGTTTTTGGATGATCTGCCGCTCGCAAAGATCATGTGATCAGCAAGTGGCACCTTGCCTTGCAAATCAATGCAGCTTATATCTTCTGCTTTTTTTGCTTCTAAATTCTTAATTATAAAATCTTTAATTTCTGTAGTTTGCATTTAAATATTAAACTCTTAAATTTTTTAACCTAATTTCCGTAGATGAGACATCAAAATTCTTACCTCTATACACCATTATATTGTTTGTTTTATTTTTAGCAAGCATTCCCTTTGATTTTAATGAAAAACTTTCAATATTTAGCAAGTGCGCATCAGAAGGCCTATCAAAAACTACAATATTGCACATTTTCTTTATTTCATTTGCACGTTTCCATTTATGAAAGTTTGTGATATTATCAATGCCCATAAGCCAAGAAAATTCTACATTTGCAAATCTGTTAACTAAAAAAGAAATTGAATCTATTGCATAATGAAAATTCATTTCTTGTTCAAGACTGGATATTATTATTTTAGGATTCTCTTTTGCAATATTTGCCGCAATTTGCATTCTTTTATCAGTGCTCAAATCATATTTTTCCTTAAAAGGATTTTGACTCGCTACAAGCCAAATTACATAATCTAATTGGTAAAAATTTAATGCTTGCTGCGAAATCGCCAAATGCCCACTATGACTTGGATTAAAGCTCCCCCCTAATATACCAATATTAATATTTTTGCAGCTGTGCAAAAAATTTAATGCTTGTAAATTATAAATATTTTTTGTAAATTGATCTTTCATTAATTTAAATAGTTAATATTATTATGGCAATAAGCGCAGAAAAACTTCATTCTATTTTAGAGCAAAATTTCAAAAATGCAAAGATTAAAATCACGGACCTTGCAGGCGATCAGGATCATTACTCCCTTGACATCACAAGCGATCTGTTTAAAGGCATTCCTTTATTTAAGCAGCATAAATTGGTTAAAAGTGCACTGTCGCAAGTACTAAAGAAAGAATTGCACGCAATAACCATCAAAACAAGGGCGAAGTAAACAATCGGCCTATTAATAGAATTATTTTGCAACTTGACAACTGTGAATTAATATGTTAATATATTTTTACTAATTGTAATAATAGCAAAGGTAATAATATGTTTTTAACATCATTTTTTGACAAACCAGGTGCGTATAAAAAATCTGCACATAGTAATTTTGTAAATGCAGAACTAAATATTCAAAGCGCCCAGACTTCCATGAATAACGTTGCAAGTTTTATATATTCTAATATAGAGCTAGAAGAAGCCATTGCTTTTGCAAATGGTGACCCATCCCTTATTATAGCTAAAGCTACAACAACTTTAACTACGAAACCTTTTGAAACTTTATTTGCAGTATATGATGCAGCAAGCAGTGTATATAATATATTAGGCGCTGCAGTAAATACCACAAAAGCATTGACAGATATTGCAATATCCTACGAGCTTGAGTTGATAGAGGACGAAGAAGCAGATAATACTGAATTTACGGATGGAGCTAATGATAAAAATATTATTAATCCTATTAATGAGGATAATGATATAATTGCAAAAAATGAATCAGAAACATTACTTAATTCAATAAATAAGGATATTATTCCAAATATCTCTAAAGTAGATAACAAGACTGAACTTGCAAAAATATTTGCAAGTTCATCTTACAAAACTTTATCGAAAAAGATTGACTATGTAGAACAAAAAGAGTCTGGCACTAAATATGAATTTTTAGCAGATTCTGAAGAAGACGAAGTAAATGATCTAGCTTTATTCAAAGCTATAGCTTTTGTAAGTCATGAAACTAAAGAGATTATGATAGCTAATGCAGGAACTATGAGCTACACGGCGTCGCAAACTATGGAAGATGTGTTTGCAGATGTAATGCTTGCTGGTGGACTGATTCCAAAAGCTAAGTTTGCTGCTATAAAGAACTTTATTGAAAAAATTAAGTCATCAGCAAATAATTTTGATATTGAAAATTATACATTTAACACAACAGGTCACTCGCTTGGTGGTTTCTTGGCTGATATTACAGCTGTTGAGTTAATGGCTCAAGGTTTTTCAGTTAAATCGTCTGAAACCTTTGACAACCCAGGGGCATTTGAACCTATTCAAAATGCTTTAAATAACAAATTATTTTCATTTGAAGACAAAGAGGCGGTTAATATTGAGCAAATTAAAGAGAAAATTTCTTTTATTTCAAACCAAGCAATGCAAGCTAATATAGTAAATACTGCAAACAGTCAAATGGGTGAAATTAGGGTTACTATAAAAAATAACTTCCCTGATAAACTACAAAAATTAAAGAAAGATATTAGTCATGATTATGAAGAAATTCAAGAAACTGTCCAGACTTTAGAGAAAAATAGCTGGTTTGATGCAAATGCGCTGTATAAATTATACGAAATTAGCGGAAGATTCTATAATTACAGCAGAGCAGATAAAGAAGCTCTTATACAAGGTTTTTCTGATAAGATTAATGCAGAAACAGAAAACTATACAAGCTTATTGGAAGATATAGAAAAGCTACAAAAAACGTTGCCAAAAGTAATTGAAAGCTGCACTAAACTTTCTTTTTCAGCAATTACTGAATGCCCAAAAGCAATCGGCAAATCTGTGGAATCCATTAAGCACACAGCCAAAAGCCTTGTAAAAGCTTATGATAAAGCTTACCTGACTATCAATAAAATTACCAACTTACCAGGTCATTCACTAGGAAGCTTTGAGGAATCTAATGAGCATAATAGCTTTAAAGTTTTAAAAGGTTATGGCAATAATGATACAAAATTAGTTTTGGATGTTGATGCTGAATTTGCAGATAATTTCGTGGATTTAACAAACACTCAAAACACATCTTTTGAGAATATATTTAGCAACTATAATGAGTATAACTTTAACTCGGTTGATTTAAGTGTTGATGGAAAAATTGTAAAAACTGTGAGTATGTATAATTTACAAAAATTTCTATATCCAGAAGATTGTAAAACTTTTGAAATTGCACATGCAGAAAAAATTGCTGAAGATGCTAAAACAATCAGTGAATATGCATACACTCCAAATAGCACCGAGACTTTGGAAATTGATAATACAAAAATTATGCTCAGCAATGAACTTGAAAATATATTTGCAGAAAATCAATTATTGAATGAAAAATTCGAAGAAGAAAGCAATATTTTAGGAGATGATTATTTTGCAGGCACAGCAACAGCCGCATAAAAATTTGAATAAACTTTTAATAAATGTAGCCACCAGCCTAATATAGTAAAATTTAAGGTGGCTATATTGAATCGTATTCAAATATTGTATATTTAATTGAAATCCTGCGGTTTTAGTATCCCGCTGGTGTCAACGCCCGTCATGCGCGGACGAGTCCTGAAAGGACGACGCGGTGATCTCAGGAATAAAAACTCGGATGTCATCCCCGCGTAGGCGGGGATCCATAAAACGTTAGCTGCGAGCGTGTTGTTAAAAGTGGATTCCCGCCTTCGCGGGAATGACATCGCAGGAGATTGCCGCACTTTGCTCTCGCAGGTGGCGGATAAACGGTAGTTAAATTTGCAATATTCAAATTGCTGACAAATGACTCTTTGGCTAAACCATATTTTTTGCTACAACAATTTTATCAAACTCGTCTTCGGACAAAAGCTTAAGCGCCATAGCAGCCTCTTTTAGAGTGATCCCTTCTGCGTGAGCTTTCTTTGCAATTTTTGCAGCATTATCATAGCCAATATGCGGATTGAGGGCAGTGACTAGCATCAGCGAATTGTCACGCATATGCTCTATATTATTGATATTCGGCTCTATTCCATCAATACATTTATTTGTTAAGCTTACCATAGCATCGCTTAGCAAATCTATAGAATGCAACACATTTTGAATAATTAGTGGTTTAAATACATTAAGCTGAAGATGCCCGCTTGACCCTCCAATAGTCACCGCAGCATGGTTCCCCATTACTTGCGCCGCCGCCATTGTCACCGCCTCGCACTGCGTTGGGTTAACTTTACCTGGCATAATAGAAGATCCTGGTTCGTTTGCTGGCAATGTTATCTCGCCAATTCCACATCTTGGCCCTGATGCAAGCAGCCTAATATCGTTAGCAACTTTCATCAAACTAACTGCCGCAGTATTAAGAGTTCCAGAAAATGCAACCAATGCATCATTTGAAGCCAGCGCTTCAAATTTATTATCTGCTGGCTCAAATTCATAGCCAGTAAAAGAAGTAACTTCCTCGGCAAACTTTTCAGCAAAATCTTTGTGGCAATTTATGCCCGTACCAACAGCTGTTGCCCCTTGAGCAAGACATGAAACATCACATAAAGCATATTCTATTCTAGAAATATTAGCTTCAATTTGTGTTGCAAATGCAGAAAATTCTTGACCAAGCGATAGCGGCGTTGCATCTTGCATATGCGTTCTGCCTATTTTTATAATGTCTATCCATTTTTCTGCTTTTTCTTCTAAAGCATCAAACATTTTTTCTAAAGCAGGAAGCAATCTTTCTTCAGTTGCAATCGTTGTTGCAATATGCATCGCTGTTGGAAATACGTCATTTGAAGACTGCCCCATATTTACATGGTCGTTTGGATGAACCGGGTCCTTACCGCCTTTCTTACCAGTAAGCGATTCATTGGCGATAGATGCTAAAACCTCGTTCATATTCATATTCGTTTGTGTACCAGAGCCTGTTTGCCACACAACAAGCGGAAAATTATCCTCAAACTCACCATCTATTACTCTATCTGCAGCTGCAATAATAGCATCTGCTATTTCAGCATCAAGCACCCCAAGTTTTTTATGCACAGACGCTGCACATCTTTTTAATATAGCTAAGGAATCTATTAAATCTTGCGGCATGCGCTGCTGGGTTATTTTAAAATTATTGATAGAACGCTGCGTTTGAGCCCCCCAATAAAAACTATCATCAATTTTCACTTCCCCAAGTGAATCTGTTTCTATTCTATATTTTGTCATAAATATTATCTATAAATCCTGTATCTTACATTTTGGTCATCATATTCAAGCTCTAGGTTGCACCCTGCTTCCCTGCATAGCTGCATAATGTAATATTCACGGCAATTAGAGCTAGTTATTGTTTCAATATCTTCCCCTTTAAATACTTCTTCAGCATAATCTTTAACAAAAACCTTATCGCTTTTTCCTTCCAAAACAACAAGCTTATCTTGTTCTCTGCTCACAGTAAGAGAAATAGCACCTCTATACACACATTGTTCAGCAGCAAGCATGCCAAGACAAGTTGCAAGCCTTACTACATCAAGTTTTTCATCATCAAAACTGTCAGGTAATATAAAATTTGCCTCGGTTTTTCTAATTTCTAAATATTGTAATGTTAAATCTCTAATTTTAGATAAATCTCTAGATACTTTATTACCAGTCAGGCCGTATACTTCTCTATAAACTTCAATACTACGAACAAGTCTTGCAGATTCCGATGATAAAATATCCCTAACTTGACCGCGCACCGATTCTTTCTCGTTATCTATAAAATCTATTGAATTGATAACCGCACCTGCGATATTTGCAAATTCATGCATCAATTTGCTAGTTATTGCCTGCGACAACTTAAGCTTTGAAATATTGTTCGTCATAATCTTTTCCTCATATTTTTATATATGTATAGCCCTATTAAATGCTTGCAACACAGACTCATGCATCATCTCAGATAATGTTGGGTGCGGGAATATAGTATTAATTATATCAAGCTCCGTTCCTTCCATTTCTTTGGCCACTACATAGCCATTAATAAGCTCTGTAACATCGCTACCAAGCATATGCGCACCAAGCATTTCACCTGTTTTAGCATCAAATATAGTTTTTACTATACCCTCATCATCCGACAAAATCAAGGCCTTTGCATTGGCATAGAATGGGAATCTTCCAACCTTAATATCATAACCTTCTTTAATCGCCTGCTCTTCTGTCATTCCAACGCTAGCTATTTGCGGGCTTGAATATGTACATCCAGCTATATTCATAGGTTTTAATGCATGTGGCTTTTTGCCTGCTATGAACTCTGCAGCGATAATACCCTCATGGCTAGCTTTGTGCGCAAGCCATGGTCCGTTTGTTACGTCGCCAATTGCAAATATACCCTCATTATCAGTTTGCATCATATTATTTGTAACTATGTGGTTTTTTTCAGTTTTTACGTTTGTATTCTCTAATCCAATATTTTCTACATTACCTGTAATACCAACAGCCATCAGTAAAATTTCTGAAGTTATAGTTTTAGCAGTTCCGTTATTTCTATAGTTTAATTCAACCATAGCGCCGGCTTGCCTTTTCTTCTGCAGGCTAATACCTGTTTTAAACTTTATGCCCCTTGCTTCAAATGATTTTTGAGCCATTTTAGAAATTTCTGCATCTTCCGATGGTAAAATTCTATTTGCTGCCTCAAGAACCGTCACGTCCGTGCCAAGAGCATTATAAAAACTTGCAAATTCTATGCCAATTGCTCCAGACCCCACAATAACCATTGATTTTGGAATAGTTTTAGGGCGCAAAGCCTCCCTGTACGCCCAAACATTCACACCATTAGGCTCAAAGCCATCTAAAATTTTTGCCCTCGCACCAGTTGCAATAATAATATTATTTGCAGATATTTTTTCTTTTTTGTCAAGCAACACTTCTTTATTATTTAAGAGTCTTGCTTCATTTTGAAATAAAGTAATTTTATTCTTTTTAAGCAAGCCACCAATTCCAGATGTAAGCTTAGAGGAGATGTCGCGTGAACGCTTAACTATTTTTTCTATATCACAAGAAATCTCTGATGCTGACAAGCCATACTCATGTGCATTTTGCATTTTTTTATATAATTCTGCCGACTTCAACAAAGATTTAGTAGGTATACAACCCCAGTTCAGACAGATCCCGCCAAGATGCTCACGCTCTACTACAGCAACTTTTTTCCCAAGTTGTGCTGACCTGATGGCCGCAACATACCCGCCTGGACCACCGCCTATTACTATTACATCAAAATTTTTCATATTTATTACTTAATTATTTTAAATTTATTTTTTTATATTATACTAACTATACAATAAGATTAAACTTCTGTGCAAGTCATGGCCATTTATAATCTCGCGTATTAGCTGCATAAACTTTAGCTTAAGTTTGTTATTGTTAATTGAGTCACTCCTATTTCAGGCCATTATATAATGAGTCTTGCAAAGCAGATATACAGATAATTTTTTTGTAAATTAATTATCAACACTTGAATCTTTTTTAATCCCCATCATCTACGCCATAGATAAACCAGTAACTCCAGATACAAATCTTGGGTCTGCGTTTTTTTCTAGCATATTTTTAGCGGTAATTTTTAAAGCTTCAATGGCCCCTTCTTCTCTACCTCTTTAGATACCCTTTTCCATACCTTCTTCAAGCCATTGCGTCCATAGTTTTCATAACTCCCTCTTTATTTTCTGATGGTAAATTATCTATTATTACTTCCTTCAGCTGATCCTGCTTTTTTGCAGGAGTTGCGTTTAGTATATAATGTATCCATGAAATTATTATAGCATAATTTTCTTCCTTATCCAATAAAATTGTAAATTTATGCAATTTTAGTAGCTTTTCTGCCATAATTATCATATTCTATAGCATTCTTAAATTAGCTATGCTAATTTAAGAATGGATTTATAATGAAAACCCTTGCTTAAAGCGGTTTTTCGCAAGAGTTTAAATTTTTTATATTTTTTCATTAGCTCTTTTTCTATCTGGTGTTTTTGAAAAACTCATTGTTGTTTAATATTTTTTTACAGCTTGTGCATTATTTGTACGGTATTTAATATATCAATTAGGTTATAACTGTACACTTATGCAATGTCAAGCATCTAAATAGAAAATTACTACAATAATATTATAGATTAATATCAAAAACCTCCTTGAATTCTCCAGATTTAATATTTCCAAGCTCATATTTACCAAAACTTACTCTAATCAAGCGATTTACTTCAAAACCAAAATGCTCAAAGATTTTTCTAATTTCACGGTTTTTACCCTCAGATAAAACAACCCGGTACCATGCATTACTACCTTTTTCAGACAAAAATTTGATCTCTTTGGGATTATATCTTACACCATCTATAATTAATTTTTTATTTTTTATATCTAGTTGTTTTGAATGATTACTGTGTGCGCGTACTTTGTAAACTCTTTCTATTTTATTGCTAGGAAGTTCTAACTTATTTGCAAAATCACCACTATTAGTCAGGATTAACAGCCCTTCACTATTTAGATCCAAGCGACCTACTGATATGACCCTTGGTAGCTTATCTTTTAATTCATCAAAGACTGTTCTTCTGCCTTTTTCGTCTGAATGGGTGGTGACTAATCCAGCTGGTTTGTTATAAAGCCAAACTCTTGTCTTTAAGATAAGATTAATTTTTTTGCCGTCAACAAGCACAGCAGAATCAGAGCTAACATTCAGAGCCGGCCCATCAATCAACTTGCCGTTCACCGACACTCTGCCTTCTTCAATTAAGCGCTCAGCTTGCCTTCGCGAGCACACACCGCAGCTAGCAATAAATTTTGCAATTCTCATCTATATTTATGTTTTATAATATTAAAAAATTAAACTACAATATTTACTATTTTCTTAGGGATAATTATAATCTTTCTTATCTCTTGCCCATCTATATGCTTTGCAACTGATGGAATATTAACTACTATTTCTTTAATTTCATCCTGGCTAGCGCTCACATCAAATTCGTATGTTGCGCGCAGCTTGCCTTTAACCTGCACCGCCATAATGCAAGTTTGCTCTTGCAGCTTAGACTCGTCCGCCTCTGGCCAATTTGTTTTATATAAAGCTTGAGAACATCCCGTTTGCCCCCATAATTCTTCTGTAATATGGGGAATAAAGGGGTTAAGCAATTGCAGCATAGCTTTTATGGACTCTTTAATTCCATCATTATCTCGCTCTGCGCGAAGCATCTCTTCTGTTGTGCTGTTGAATAATTCACGAATTCTGGCAATTGCCTTATTAAGCCTGTAATTAACTATATCGTCACTAACATTTTTAATTGATTGATGTATTTGAGTTTGCAACTTTTTATTTTCACTACCACCGCTTTGCTCAAAAGCAAAATTATCCACCATTGCTACTAATTTTGTAATAAATTTTTTACAGCCATCCAAACCTGCATCTGACCATTCAAGGTCCTTCTCAGCCGGGGAATCTGACAAAACAAACATGCGAATAGCATCCGCACCATGTGAATGCAGCATATCCTCTAAATCAATTACATTTAATTTAGACTTACTCATTTTTTCAATTTTGCCGCGCTGTATATCCGCGCCAGTTACTTTATGAACTAATTTACCCTCTTTTTCCAGCACATCACTTGGATGTAACCATTTACCATCTTGGCCTTTATATGTAGCGTGCAAAACCATGCCCTGAGTAAGAAGTTTCTTAAAAGGCTCGCGTACATTAACATGACCAATATCAGCCATTGCTTTGGTAAAAAATCTAGCATATAGCAAGTGCAGAATAGCATGCTCTACCCCGCCAATATACTGATCTACTGGAAGCCAATAATCACAAGCTTCTTTATTTGCAATTGTTTCGGATTTATTATCGCAATAACGCGTAAAATACCATGAAGATTCAAAAAAAGTATCAAATGTATCCGTTTCGCGCTCTGCCGCGCTGCTGCATTTTGGGCAATCAACATGCTTCCAAGCTGGATGAGAATCTAGTGGATTACCTGGTTTATCAAATGTAATATCTTTTGGCAGCTCTACTGGCAAATCCTTGTCTGGAACAGGAACATTACCACATGAGTCGCATTTAATTATGGGAATTGGGCAGCCCCAATAACGCTGCCTGGAAACACCCCAATCTCTGAGGCGATAATTTATTTGCCTACTACCAATGCCCATATTCTCAAGGCGTTTTATTATTTTTTCGCGCGCTTCTGTAATTTTCATTCCATTCAAAAATGAAGAATTTATCATCACATCATCATCATTATAGCAATATGCTTGTTTACTCAAATTAATCACATCATCGGAATTAGCAGCGGCATCTACTACTTGATTCAAGCGCAGTCCATCTGTATTTTGCACAAGCTCATAATCTCGCTGATCGTGCGCAGGACAACCATACACTGCGCCCGTTCCATAATCCATTAAAACAAAATTAGCAATAACAACCGGCAGCTCCTTACCATCTTCAAATGGATGTTTTGCGTATAGTCCAGTGTATACGCAATCTTTATCAGCTTTTTCAATATCTGATTCAGCTGTTGAGTTTTGTGCACATTTTTTTATAAATTTTTGTATTTCAGTGGTTTTTTTTATTGATTCTATAATTGGATGATTATATGCAACCGCAACAAAACTAGCTCCAAATATAACTTCTGGTCTTGTGGAATATATTTCTATACTATAATCTTTACCTACTATTTCAAAATTAATCTTTGCACCTTCAGATTTGCCAATCCAGTTTCGCTGCATAGTTTTTACATTTTCTGGCCAGTCTTCAAGCGTGTCTATATCTTCAAGAAGTTCACCAGCATAATCAGTAATTTTAAGGAACCATTGCTTTAAATATCTTTTTTCTACTAAAGCTCCAGATCTCCAACCTCTACCGTCAACAACTTGTTCATTTGCAAGCACGGTATTATCGACTGGGTCCCAATTTACAGATGACTCTTTTTGGTAAGCTATGCCTTTTTCGAGTAATTCTAGAAAGAATTTTTGCTCATGTTTGTAATATTCTGGGCTGCAGCTAGCTACCTCCCTACTCCAATCATATGAAATACCAACAGATTTAAGCTGCTCGCGCATTGTATCGATATTTTTATATGTCCAGTCGCCTGGATGTGTATTGTTTAAAATAGCTGCATTTTCAGCTGGCAGACCAAAAGCATCCCAACCCATTGGATGCAGAACATTATAGCCTTTTCTGCTTAAATATCTTGCTATTACATCCCCAATAGCGTAGTTTCGTAAATGCCCTACATGGAACTTACCAGATGGGTATGGAAACATCTCTAGCACATAATATTTGGGTTTGTCAGAATTATTATCCGCAATAAATGCAGAATTTTTATGCCAATTAGCTTGCCATTTTTTTTCTATAGCTTGAAAATTCATTGAAATATTTTTTTGATTTTGATTGTTGCGATTGAAGAATTAAATATCCCTGCCCTTAGATATAATCTGATTCTTCAGAATATTACTGCTAGTAACTGCATTATATGGCGCAGACCAATCTTTCCTAAGTTTTTTGCGCTCATAAACCTTTACATCTATGTTTCTGCTTTTAGGTCTGAAGCCGTTTATTTTCACAATAATTTTAACTTCGGTAGTTTTGCTATCATTTGCAGGGTGCCATTTCGTAGTAATCATTCCAGATTTTTTATCTGCAAGCTCAATCGGAGCAAATTTCAATACATCCATAGAATGTTCGTATAAATCTTTTTTATCTTGTTTTTTTCTAGCATGAAACCTGACATGCTTCTTTTTTTGACTTTGCTTAAAATTAATATCAAGCAACGAACCCATTGACTCGATTTCTTTTTCTGTTTTGGTTTTAGGGTAATCACCAGCAAATGAACTATTGCATAGGAGCAAGCTAACTAGAAAAATTTGTACTATTTTCATAAAAATATAAAAAGATTTAATTTACATAGTTACACAAGATACATATCATTTTCAAAAAATTCAATTCTTTTTTTTCTTTTTTTAATTAAAATTCAAATTTTTCTACACATTTTAAATAATATTAGCTATAATAATGCATAATAAATATTAAAAAACAAATAATATAACATGAACTTCACTATTACAAAATCTGCCGCGCAAAGAATTGCCGAATTAATTAGCAAAGATAAAAGCAAAACAAGTCTCAGAGTTGCTGTAGACGGCGGCGGGTGCTCCGGCTTTATGTATCAATATGAATTAATTGATACAACTAAAGAAGATGATTTAGTAATAGAAAGTCACGACATAAAAGTTGCTATAGACACTGTTTCTATGGAATTCCTTGAAGGGTGCACGCTAGATTTTGTACGTGAGCTTGGAAGCAGCTATTTCCAAATAAAAAATCCAAACGCAAGCGCAAAATGCGGTTGCGGCAGCTCTTTTGCTATATAAAAGATTTTAGTTTAACAAAACAATCGCGCTGTTAAGATAGCAAGCAAACAACAGCCATAAGATATAGGGAGCAAGCAACAAGCTAGTCATTTTATCTTTATTAAGAATAATCCTTAATATACTGATATTTAATATTATTATAACCACCAAAATTACCAAAGCCCATAATGGTTTATGCAGAACAAAAAACACCGGGCTCCAGAACCAATTCAATATCATTTGCAAAATGAATAAACCAAGCTCTTTGTTCTTAGCTGCCAAATATAATCTATAGCCTGCAATAGCTAGCATTAAATACAACAATGGCCACACCACAGAAAAAACCACTGCAGGCGGAGTTAAACTAGATTTATTAATCTCCATATACCAAGGATACATATAATTTTTTGTCGTCATGCCAATTGCAAAACCAGCAAGTTGAAAAGCAACAATCCAGATAACTGCAGCTGTGAATGAATATTTTTTTTTCATAATAAATAACACTTTTAAATTAACAATCTTGATATTAATCAAAACATCACATAGCAATGGCTTTTAAAATTATTATAACATAATATATGCAAAA
>JAHDEH010000024.1:17713-19400 GCA_020628955.1 Alphaproteobacteria bacterium | reverse complement strand
GTCCTTCATCGCCTTCTAACGCCAAGGCATCCACCAAATGCTCTTATTATATTTATTTTGCCAAAAACTTGAGATTACACGATGCATGCAGAGTTATTCTTACACGCTATCAGTATCCACTCACGATTAAATTAAATCGCGGTGTGTATTTAGTTTTATTTGTTTTTTATCTAACTTGTTAAACAGCTTCGCAAGTGTTGTGGATCAGTGCGATCCGCTCATTGCGTGAGAGATTTATAGCTACATTCTTTTTACTTGTCAATGCCTATTTTCAAAAAAAATGAAAAAAAGTGAAAAAAAATAAAAACACCTCTTTATGACACATTATATATAAGCAATTAAAATGCACATAAATATCCTGTCTTTTTCTTATGCAAGATCAAAGCGATAATATTTAATTTACTTACAATGCTTAAAAAAGCTGTATCTATCGAATAAAATAATATATACTTATTCACAAATTTGAAATTTAACTAAACTCTGAAAAGAAATAACAATGTTAGAAAATAATGGCCTGTTGATACAATATTTGCCAATAGCAGTTTTTTTTGCTATTGCAGTCATATTATCACTAGTGGTTATGCTTTTGCCAAAAATACTTGCTAAACAAAAACCACAAAAAGATAAACTTTCAAAATACGAATGTGGATTTGATGCATTTGATGATGCACGCGGTAAATTTGATATAAGATTTTACCTTGTGGCTATTTTATTTATCATATTCGATCTTGAAGTTGCATTTTTAATACCATGGGCAATAAATTTACGCTACATTGGAAGCTTTGGATTCTGGTCTATGATGATATTCCTGGCAGTACTTACAGTAGGATTTATTTATGAATGGAAAAAAGGCGCATTAGAATGGGAGTAGGAACTATGACTAAATCAAAAAAAATAAACAAGCCAACCAATCAAGATGATTATTTCAAACAAGAAATGTCTAATCAAGGATTTGTAACTGCAAAACTGGATGACTTAGTCGGTTGGGCTAGATCAAACTCTCTATGGCCGATGACTTTTGGCCTTGCATGTTGCGCAGTTGAGATGATGCAAGCAGCATCAAGCAGATATGACATGGATAGGTTTGGATTTTTATTTAGGCCAAGCCCACGCCAGTCAGATGTTATGATAGTAGCAGGGACTTTGACTAATAAAATGGCCCCCGCACTTCGCAAAGTATATGACCAAATGGCAGAACCAAAATACGTAATATCCATGGGAAGTTGCGCTAATGGAGGTGGCTATTACCACTACTCTTACTCGGTTGTTCGCGGATGCGATCAGGTTGTACCAGTTGATGTTTACGTGCCTGGATGCCCACCATCTGCCGAGGCCTTGATATATGGATTAATGCAGTTGCAAAGAAAAATTAAACGCACTACTAAGTTTAAAGGTTAAAACTAAAATTTTAAATGCAAAAAATTATGAAAATTAACAAAATTATTGAAAACTGGGCACAAGAAAACAAAATTGAACTCAAGGAAGATGAAAAGCATCAATTTTTAACTTATATAGTTCAAAAAGAAAATTTGCTGCAAATATTGCAGTTTATAAAAAATAATGCAGAGATGCGATTTACATTGCTAACCGATCTTTTTGCCGTTGATTTTATAGAATCAAGAAATTGCTTCGAAATTGTGTATAGCCTACTGAGCCTCAAATTAAACAAACGCTTGATTTTTAAAAT
>JAHDEH010000024.1:0-17613 GCA_020628955.1 Alphaproteobacteria bacterium | reverse complement strand
AAATTGTGTATAGCCTACTGAGCCTCAAATTAAACAAACGCTTGATTTTTAAAATAGAACTAGACAAAGAAAATAACTCTACAGAATCAGTTGCACATATATTCAAAGCCGGCTGCTGGTATGAACGTGAAGCATTTGATATGTTTGGTATAAAATTCAATAACTGCCCAGATATGCGAAGAATTTTGACTGATTATGGATTTGTTGGCCACCCCTTACTTAAAAGCTTCCCTCTCAGCGGACATGTGCAAATAAAATATGACAAGCAGCTGGAAAAAGTAATATACGAGCCAGTTAAACTTGACCAAGAATATAGAGATTTCGACTTTGCCTCTAATTGGCAAGGACCGAACTATCCTGATATAAACAATTTACCTGGCGATGAAAAAGCAACAAAAGATAGCTAAAAGATAATAATAAAATGACAGAAGAAATCAAAGAAACAGAGAAAAAAACAACCACAATTAATTTTGGCCCGCAACACCCGGCAGCCCACGGGGTGCTGCGCCTTATACTTGAAATGGATGGCGAAGTAATTAATAAGGCTGACCCGCATATTGGCCTGCTACACAGAGGCACAGAGAAGTTAATTGAACATAAAACTTACACTCAAGCTGTGCCATATTTTGATCGCTTGGATTACGTATCACCCATGTGCCAAGAGCATGCTTTTGCCCTGGCTGTTGAACAGCTTCTTGGTTGTAAAATACCAGAGAGAGCAAGCTATATTAGAGTATTATTTTCCGAACTTACCAGAATATTAAATCACGCAATGAACATAGGGACGCAAGCAGTTGACCTTGGAGCAACCACGCCGCTTCTGTGGCTATTTGAAGAGCGAGAGCGTATCATGGAATTCTACGAACGCGTTTCCGGCTCTCGAATGCACGCAAATTATATAAGACCTGGTGGTGTTGCATCTGACTTGCCCGAAGGTTTGCTTGAAGATATATCGATATTCTGCGAAAAATTTGCAAAACAAATGGCTGATGTGGAGACATTACTCAATAATAACAGAATCTGGAAACAACGGCTTGTTGATGTTGGCGTTGTTAGTCAAAAAGAAGCAATGGACTGGGGCTTTTCCGGTGTTATGCTGCGTGGATCTGGCATTGAATGGGATCTTAGAAAAAGCAATCCCTACGAAGTATATGAACAGATGAATTTCGATGTTCCAATTGGCAAAAAAGGTGATTGCTATGACAGATACCTGCTTCGCGTTGAGGAAATGTATCAATCAGTTAAAATCATCAAACAATGTATAGAGAAAATGCCACTTGGAGCGGTCCGAACCAGTGACACCAGAATAACTCCGCCAAAGAGAAAAGATATGAAAGATTCTATGGAAGCAATGATTAATCACTTTAAATTATACACTGAAGGCTATAATGTTCCAGCAGGCGAGTCTTACGGAATGGTTGAAGCACCAAAAGGCGAATTTGGTGTATATTTATATGCAGATGGAAGCAACAAGCCGTATAGATGCCGCATTAAAGCGCCAGGATTTGCACATCTGCAAGCACTTGATGCAATGACTAAAGGCCATCAACTTGCAGATGTAGTTTCTATTATTTCTAGCCTAGATATAGTATTTGGAGAAATTGACAGATGAAGATAAAGCAACAAAATATAAGAAATAATATAAAGAAATGAGTGTAATAAATACTAAAAATGATTATAGAAACTGAAAAAAATAATAATAAAATTTTAAACTCTTATGAAGAACCGTTTCAAATAAGAGTTTTCACTATAAAATCCCAGTCTCAAGTTAGTGCAACTAACATGAGACTGAAGTCAGATATAGTATTTGGAGAAATTGACAGATGAAGATAAAACTTGAAAAAAACATTTTAAACAAACAGGATTCATTTAGCTTTTCAAAAGAAAATACAGAAAAAGCTAAGCATATAATTGCAAAATATCCTACAGGCAAACAGCAAAGTGCTATTTTGCCATTACTAGATATAGCTCAGCGCCAGAACGATAATTGGCTATCTGTTGCTGCAATCGAATATGTAGCAAATTTACTTGAAATGCCATATATGCGAGCCTACGAAGTAGCTAGCTTTTATAGTATGTTTAATCTAAAACCAGTTGGAAAATATCATATTCAGCTATGTGGAACAACGCCTTGCTGGCTAGCTGGAGCGGAAAAAATAAAAAAAACATGCGAAAAATATAGCGACGCCAAAACTGGTGGCGATAACTCGGAAGATAATATGTTTACCATAACAGAAGTGGAATGTTTAGGCGCTTGCCGCAATGCACCTATTGCACAAATCAACGATGATTTTTATGAAGATTTGACTGAAGAAAAAGTGAAAAACATTATCGAAGATTTAAAAAAGAACAAGTAATAATACAAAAAATAATTTAGCAACAAGATTTAATTATGATTGCACAAGAAAATAAAATTTTTACTAATATACATGGCGAGCAAGAAGCGGCATTGGCAAGCGCAAAAAAACGCGGAGATTGGTCAGGCACGAAAGAATTTATCAAAAAAGGCAGAGACTGGATAGTTGAAGAAGTGAAAAATTCTGGCCTTCGCGGGCGCGGCGGGGCTGGTTTTTCAACCGGTATGAAATGGTCATTTATGCCCAAAAATAGCGACAAACCATCCTATCTAGTTGTAAATGCAGACGAATCTGAGCCAGGCACTTGCAAAGACCGTGACATTATTCGCTATGAACCACAAAAATTAATTGAAGGTTGCTTGCTTGCAAGCGTTGGTATTGGCGCACATGCCTGCTATATATATATACGCGGCGAGTTCTATAATGAGGCATTAATATTACAAGAAGCAATCGACGAAGCTTATGCAGATGGATTGATCGGTAAAAATGCTTGCGGATCTGGCTATGACCTTGAAATATATTTACACCGAGGCGCTGGCGCTTATATTTGCGGCGAAGAGACTGCGCTTCTTGAAAGCCTAGAGGGGAAAAAGGGGCAGCCGCGTCTTAAGCCACCATTCCCCGCAGGATTCGGACTTTATGGTAACCCTACTACTATTAATAATGTAGAGTCAATTGCGGTCGTGCCAACAATTTTAAAGCGCGGCGCTGAGTGGTTTGCATCTCTTGGCAAGCCAAATAATACCGGCACAAAGCTATTTTGTATTTCTGGACATGTAAATAACCCTTGTAATGTGGAAGAAGAAATGGGAATACCGCTTAAAGAACTAATCGAAAATTATGCAGGAGGAGTGCGCGGAGGCTGGGATAATTTAAAGGCAATCATACCTGGCGGCTCTTCTGTTCCTTTAATTCCAAAAGAAATATGCGACGATGTTACTATGGACTTTGATTCACTGCGCGCAGTAAATTCTGGCCTTGGCACTGGCGGGGTAATTGTGATGGATCAGTCAACTGATATTATTTACGCAATTGCGCGCCTGAGTAAATTCTATATGCATGAATCTTGCGGCCAATGCACACCGTGCCGCGAGGGCACCGGATGGATGTGGCGCGTTATGATGCGCCTAGTTGCTGGCAATGCTCGGCCGGAAGAAATTGATGAGCTGCTTGACGTAAGCAAACAGGTTGAAGGGCATACTATTTGTGCTCTTGGCGATGCAGCCGCCTGGCCTGTGCAAGGCTTAATCCGCCATTTCAGAAACGAAATTATCCAGCGCATAGAGAGTTACAGCAATCGCTAGATGAGGCAATTTTGTGAATTGTCATTACCGCGAAGGCGGTAATCCACTTTTAACAACACGCTCGCAGCTAGCGTTTTATGGACCCCCGCCTCCGCGGGGGTGACAACTGCGTTCGGGCTCGTGAGATCACCACGTCGCCTATGGCTCGCCCGCACATGGACGAATACCCCTACTTCTTCCCCCTAACATGTCGCATTTTGCGCAGTAGATTGCTGATTTGGGGCGTGACGTTTTCGCCCGCTTCCATTTGCATCTTCTCGTGCATTTTGGCAATATAAGTCATCGCTGCCGTGCCATCATCATTTACTGAGTCAGTTGGATTTGCACCTGCATCTAGCAGCTTGCAAACTTCGTCATAGTCCATATTTTTGGCAGCTTCGAATAATTTAATGTTTAACTCTTTCTGTTCTTTTGAAATATTTGTTGCTTTTGAATGAATTAGTTGCTGCGCTTTATGTGCAATGTTATTTGCTGATTCTTTGCCAAATAAAGCATTTGCTACTAGGTTGCGCATTTTCTTGTCGTTTGTCATAAGTTTCTCCCTTAAGATATTAATATTAAAAAGGTCCTAATTGCTAGAACCTCGATAAAAATAATCAACTTGAAGGAAATGATTTTAAGAAAACAAAGCCCCTCAAGGTGATCGGGGTCGTGAGAAAACTGACTTAAAAGAAACAGTCCTGGTGATTTTTAGATATAAAATCTTGAACATATATCACCGAAGCCCCGATCTTTTAAAAAAATCGAGGGTTATTATTACGCTAAATAAATTAAGCGCACTTTTAAGTAAGAGGTTCTCACGCCCCAGAACGGCAACTCACCATTCCACCTGTTATTATGAAGAAATTAATGTTTATTGTCAAGGGGAAAATTGTCATTGATTATTATCCTGATGTCATTCCCGCGAAGGCGGGAATCCACTTTATAACAACACGCTCGCAGCTAGCGTTTTATGGACCCCCGCCTCCGCGGGGGTGACAACTGCGTTCGGGCTCATGAGATCACCCGCGCCCTTCCTGACGGACTCACCCGCGTATGACGAATTTGCATAAAAATTAACGCTTGACAACTAACCTATAGTTAAATAAAATGGAATGACAAATATATTTGAATTTTAATTAAAAAAAAGTTATTAAAGATGTTTGAAATTTATGAGGCAATAGTGACAAAAAATTTTGATTTAGCTAAACAACTGATATCAGAACGTAATCATGAGATCAATGATAAGGTAGAAGGTAGCACAGCTATACATAAAGCTGTTGAATCATTTAATGAAGAAATTGTTAGATTACTTTTAGAAAATGAAGCAGACGTAGATGAACAAAATCAACATCATGATACTCCTTTACATACTGCAGCCAGAGAGAACAACGAGGATGTTGCACAGTTACTCATAGATCATAATGCAACAATAGATATAACTAACAGATATGCAGATACTCCATTGCATATTGCAGCTAGAGAAAATAAAATAGACGTTGCTCAATTACTAATAAATAATCGTGCAAATACACAATTAAATAATCAGAATCATGAAACGCCTTTACAAATTGCAAATAGAAAAGATAATACATCAATAATTAACCTCCTGCAGCATCAACCCCAAGCAGTAGCTGCTCCTCAACCTGCGAACAATCCATTAGCTCACCCCCCTGCAGCAGCTGATTCAGGAGATAACTCTAGTGAAGAAGTTTCTTGTTCAGGTGATTCAGGTGAAACGGATAGTTCAAGCTCTGGTAACGATACGCCAGATCTCTAAATTAATACCCCTCCTTAAATTTCTACTAGTTTTTTTTGCAAAATATATTATACTGCTTGGCACGGAAATTGATTAGATAAAAATTTGGGCATAAATTTATGTTGGAAGAAATATTAAATAAGGCGCTTCTGAAAATTGCGGACGCTAGTGACTCTGCTTCGCTTCAAGCTATGAAGGTAGAGTTTTTGGGCAAGTCTAGCGCAGTGAATGCAGAGGCAAAAAAACTAGGTTCTTTAGCGCCAGAAGAGCGTAAAAGCCACGGGCAGAAAATCAACAGCATCAGAGGGCAGATTCAAGAGGCAATTGAATCAAAAAGCCAGGAGATAAGCCAGCAAGAGCTTAAAGCCAAGTTGCAGGCAGAAAGGCTTGATCTTTCAACCCCGCCGCGCACAAAAAGCAAAGGTAGTATTCATCCAATCACCCAGGTGATGGAGGAGCTGGTGCAGGTATTTTCCAAATATGGTTTTGACATTAAGGACGGCCCATCGATTGAAGATGATTGGCATAATTTCACCGCGCTGAACATAGATGAGAACCATCCGGCACGTCAAATGCATGATACTTTTTACCTAAAAAGCGAAGAAGGGAACAATAAAGTATTGCGCACCCACACCTCGCCGATACAAATCCGCACGATGAAAAAAGAGCAACCACCATATAGGTTCATTGCTCCTGGCAGAACCTATAGGTCCGATTCGGACATGACTCATACACCAATGTTCCACCAAATTGAAGGGCTGGTGATAGATAAAGGAATTAATATGGGGCATTTGAAATATGTGATTATTGACTTTATTCGCACATTTTTCGAACAACCAAATATCGAAGTGCAATTTCGTCCGAGCTTCTTCCCTTTCACTGAACCTTCTGTGGAAGTTGACATACGCATGAATCCTGGTGATAAGTGGCTTGAAGTGCTGGGCGCTGGCATGGTGCACCCGAATGTTTTGAAGAATGTAGATCTAGACCCAGAGCAGTTCCAAGGCTTTGCTTTTGGCCTGGGGGTTGAGCGTTTTGCGATGCTGAAATATGGCATAAAAGATTTGCGCCAATTCTTTGAAGGGGATTTGAGATGGCACAAGCATTATAATTTTAAAACACTAGATATTCCAACACTTGCAGGGGGGCTTACGCGATGAAATTTACATTATCTTGGCTGAAGAAATTTTTAGATACAGATGCAGATTTGCAAAAAATAGCTCATACCCTAACCATGACAGGTCTTGAGGTTGAAGAAATTATTGATCGCTCGGAAACTTTAAAAGATTTTGAAGTTGCAGAAATCACAGATACCAAACCACACCCGGATGCGGATAAATTACAGATTTGCAGCGTGCAAACCAAAAGCGGTGCTTTGCAGATAGTGTGCGGCGCTGCAAATGCACGCGCAGGAATTAAAGTAGCGCTTGCGCAGCCCGGAACATTAATACCTAATGGTAATTTCAAGATTAAAAAATCCAAAATACGCGGCGTTGAAAGTAGCGGCATGATGTGCTCATATGAGGAGCTTGGCCTCAGCGGTGATTCATCTGGCATTATAGAGCTTTCAGATAGTGCAAATATAGGCGATAATGTTGCAAAATATTTAGGTGCAGACGACCCTGTGATAGAGATCAACATAACGCCAAACCGTGCAGATGCACTTGGTGTGTATGGAATAGCGCGCGATTTAGCCGCTTCTGGAATAGGTGTTTTGAAAAAACTAGAAGATATAAAATTAAGCAACGATTTCAAAACAGATTATTCAGCAAAAATAGAGGCAATCGGCGATTGCAGCTTGTTTACTATGCGCGAGCTAAAAGGTTTGGACAACACAAAATCACCACAATGGCTGGTGAACGCCCTGGAGGCAATTGGCGTTGGTTCGATTTCTCCGATTGTAGACGTCACCAATTATATATCATATAGCTTCGGTCAGCCAATGCATGCATATGATGCGGATAAGCTAAAAGACAATTTAACTATCAGCAATTTAAGTGAAGACACAAAATTTAAAGCTCTTGATGAGAAGGAATATTTAGTACCAAAAAATAGCTTGGTAATTTCTGATGAAAACGGTATTCAATGCTTAGCTGGAATTATGGGTGCTGCAGGAAGTGCATGCGACTTGGAAACTAAAAGAATTATTCTAGAAGCTGCGCATTTTGCATCTGACAAAATTGCATTAACTGGCAGAAAGATTGGCATTGAAAGCGATTCAAGATATAGGTTTGAACGAAATGTAGATAAAAAATTTACGCAGAAAGCCCTTGATATTGCAAGTAGTATGATCTTGGAAATTTGTGGGGGGCAATCTTCAAATGCATTCATTGCAGGTGATGATGATATGAAAGAAAAAATAATAGAGTTTTCTGCTAAATATTTACAAGCAAAAACGTCCCTAGAGCTTAGCAATGATGAGATAATAGATATTTTAACTAAGCTTGGCTTTGAAGCGCTCTTGGCTGAGGAATCCGCAGCACAAGGTTGCCACAAGGATGAAAGCTTATCAGCTTCCACCTCTCGCAATGACGATAAACAATTTGCTAATCTTAAAATCAAAGTACCAAGCTGGCGCTATGATGTTACTATTAAAGAAGATATAGTGGAAGAAATAGCAAGAATTTATGGCTATGACAAAATTCCAATGCAAGAATTGCCGCCTAGTAACAATATCAAAATAATACCAAAGGAGCAAAGAAGAATTTCTGATATAAAGAGATTGCTTGCAAGCCTTGGGCACACAGAGCTGGTTACTTGGTCGTTTATGGATAGCGAAAAGGCAAAACTATTTTCGGAATTAAAAGATGAATTAACACTGCAAAATCCAATCAGCGCCGATCTTGACTATATGAGACCCTCTATTTTACCGAATATACTGAAAATTTGTAGCAATAATATAAATAGATCGTTTAAAGATCTTGCTTTTTTTGAACTAGGGCCAATATTTGAAGATGCAAGTGAAAATGTTGTGAACCATGTATGCGGAGTCAGAAGCGGCAAAACATGTGCAAAAAATAGCCATGAATCCCAAAGAGACTATGATGTGTTTGATATAAAATCAGACTTCGCCGAAGTTCTGGCTTTAGCTGGCCTTGAATTAAATAAGTGCCAAATATCACAAGATGATGCACCAAGTTACTACCACCCAACAAGAAGTGCGCAAGTAAAACTTGGCAAGAATCTGCTTGGATATTTTGGACAAATCCATCCATCAATTTTGCAAAAATATGGTATTGACCAAGCAATCTATGCGTTTGAGCTGAATATTGGCAAATTACCGCTTGGGAAGGATAAATTCGGCAAGCGTCCTGATTATAAAATTTCAAACTATCAAATGATAGTCCGTGATTATGCATTCATAGTAGACGCCAATATAGCAGTCGGTGATATGCTGAATTTTATTCAAAATACAGATAAAAAGCTGATAAAAAATGTCAGCTTATTTGATGTATATCAAGGAGAACACATAGAGCAGGGCAAAAAATCTGTTGCGCTTTCTGTGAATATTCAAGATGATAATAAAACTCTGGAAGAGCCTGATATTAATTCAATAAATGATAAAATTATAGCAGGTATTGCTGATAAATTTAATGGTACGCTAAGAGAGGTTTAATTTCTCTTAGCTTATCTTTATGCATATAAAATACCTTAGGGCCTGTGTTACAAAAAACATAAATAAATAGTAATACCCTCTAATATTTTTGTAATTTAGTTAATTTTTTTGAAATATTTATTTTATTTTAATATACTCATATATAAAGATAGCAGTATACGAATAATTAATATTGCAAACTATATAATATAAATTGGGAATATTATTATGAGTAAAAATAAAAAAGAAGTTTCTTTTTCAGATAGTGATATAGAAAAATATGCAGATACAAGTGAAAAGGCAATTATTGCAGCAGACCTAATAGATTTAAAAGCCCAGTGCCATATAGATGGTCTTAGCCAGCTTTCAACATTAATGAATACAGAGCCTCACAAAGCAGTAAATAACACTGATCTTAAGATAGAATTATTGCAGGATATTGCAAAATTAAGTTTAAGATCCAAAGATTCCCAAAAATATCCTGAGTATAAAGAGGTGTTCAAAGAAGAGGTTTTAAAAGCAGAAGGTATGCAAAGCCAAGAATTTAAAGATTTTATATCTTCATATGCTGCTATTAATAATACAGAATTTCATGCTGAAAAAATTTCTGCTATTGCTTTGCTAGAGCTTTCTAAACAAGATGTAACTGCAGAGCAGCTAGAAAATAAAGTTAAAACTACACAGATAGACTATAAACAAGCTTTATCAAATCAATTTTTAGCCGATGTTACTCGTAGCTCTGTTGTATATATTGATGAAAATAATGAATCTAAGTTCATAAATTTTGACATAGAAAATGGCATGAGCAGCGAAAATAAAGCAGCGCTAGTAAAAAATGAACTGGAAAAGATGAATTTAACCGGTGAACAAATGGATTTTATAATGACCACCTGGAGTCAAAGTTTATTCAGAGATGGTGCACCATATTTTTATTTGAATAAACACCTTAAAAATGAAGATTTACCATTCAATCCATATAACCCAAAAAATTCAACATCTTTAATTATTGATCAATCAAATTCAGGTGCAACTATTTTATATAATAGATGCAACTTCCCTCTTACAGCTATGGAAAAAGATGAATATGGTTACATGATGCCAACTGGAGAAATAGTTGATGGTGCAGAGACTCTTATAGGTATTGATGTTACTAATTTGCAAGGACATGAGTATACTCCAGGAATTGCTAGTGCTGATGTGGATATGCATTTTAATTTTTCTAGTTTAAATGACCAAATCAAATTCACAGATATCAACACTGAATACGCTCAGAATAAATATAAGACTGCAAATATTTTAAAAAAACAGGTGCTTCAAGCTGCTATTAAATCTACAGATCCTGTCTTGAATAAATTCGATAACATTTCATTAGAGGGGTTAAAAGGAGAAAAAGCAATAATTACAGAAATAGCTAATGAATCAGCAGGTAGCCAAATAAATGATTATATAAAAAATTATCTAGCAGAAAATTCTGACTTACAAAAATTAACTAATCAAGAACTTAAAAACATTACTCTTGATAAAGAAATTGAATTGTTTGAATCACAAGAAATTAAAAAAGAAAATGATGAATTAAAAAATAAAATTACAGAATTTTTAAACTCGAGAAAAAATAAAAAGTTGCGAACAAATCAAATTATTGAAGGTGTACAAAATATCATGGGAGCTGATGGCTCTATCCCTCAAGAAGATATACAAAAAATTAAAAATGGTATATATGGTTTAGTTTGGGAATGCAGAAGAAAAGAGCAAGCAATGAAACCTGACTATAAATCGCAAATTATTTCATTGAGAAGTTATTTTACAGATCCAGCAATAAATTATACATCATCTGTTATAGAAACAATAGAAAATAAGCCAGATACATATATAGGAAAATTTTTCAATAAAATAAAATCAATTACTTCTTATATTGTACCAAAAGCTGCTGTAAAAAAAGACACAAATGCTTTTAAAGACCAATATCCTGAAATAACTAATATAATCAAACAGCAATATGGTTTGAGTATAGGTTCAGAAATGAAAAAATCTCATTCAGCTGATAACATAACATTGCAAACTCAAACAAAGAAAGCGTCTAAAAAAATACGCAGAACAAAATCAACAGGCAATATTCCAAGAGCAAAGAAAAGTTTTGTAGAACAAGAAGAAAATAGACGAAAAGCTAATAGTAAAAACTCAGGCAAAGGTAGGTATTAAACAGCTAAAATTAGCATACTTAAAAATATGGCAAATAGATATATTATAGAAGCAAAGAAAAGTTTCTTACTTGCCTCTGTGATATCCATTTTATATAGCAAATAAATATAGTAAAAAAGATAAATGCCAGCTAATATACAGACTATTAAATATGCAAAGCTCATCATCCCCAAAAAATATGGTACAAGACTAGAAAAAACTGTTAAAACAGAATATATAATTATTTGTTTTTTTGTATATTCAACACCTTTAATTACAGGCATCATCGGTACATTGCAGTTTTCATAATCTTGCATGCGATATATCGCAAGAGCCCAAGAATGTGGTGGTGTCCACAGAAAAATAATCATAAATAAAGAAAATGACTGCCATGACACGTCATTTGTAACTGCAGCCCAGCCAATCATTGGTGGCAGCGCACCAGCTGCACCACCAATTACTACATTTAATATTGAAGAGCGTTTCAGCCACATTGTATATATAAAAATATAATATAAAATGGTGATAGCAAGTAAAATAGATGCGGTAATATTAACGCAAATAGCCATTAATAATACAGAAAGAACTGCAATGAATACACCAAAGCTAAGTGCGCCGCTGGCATCTATAATGCCAGTCACTGTTGGTCTTTTTTGGGTTCGCTTCATTATGGAATCAATATCGTAGTCATACCACATATTGATAGCAGCAGATGCCCCTGCCCCAATAGTGATGAATAATATAGCGCAAAAAGCAATTAAAGGATGAATTCTACCAGGCGCAACCCATAAGCCACAAAACCCTGTAAATACTACAAGACTCATGACTCTTGGCTTCATCAGCATTATATAGTCCATTGCAGATGATTCTTTCTTTGTAGTTGCATTTAGTTTATTTTGCATGTAATGCTAAAGTTTTATGTTTAATGGTGCTTATCTTCGGATGCATTTTCATCAAATACTGGTGTTTTTTCAAAAGTATGATATGCCGGAGGTGAAGAAACACTCCATTCAAGCGTATCTGCTCCATCACCCCATGGATTATCTGGACATTTTTTACCAAACCATAATGTGTAAAATACAATAAATACAAAAAATAATGCAGCAGCAAAGGACATGCAAGCTCCCATAGAAGATACAAAATTCCAACCTGCAAAAGCATCTGGGTAATCTGGTATTCTACGTGGCATACCGGCAAGGCCAAGGAAATGCTGTGGGAAGAATGTTAAGTTAACGCTGATAAAAGTTAGCCAAAAATGTAATTTTCCCATCCATTCTGGATATTGCCTGCCAGACATTTTTCCAAACCAGTAATAGAATCCAGCATAAGCGCTGAATAATGCACCAAGAGACATTGTATAGTGGAAATGCGCAACTACATAGTATGTATCGTGCAAAACTCTGTCTAGAGCAGAGTTTGAAAGCACAACTCCAGTTACCCCGCCGACTGTGAATAAAAATATAAAACCAATGGAGTATAACATTGGTGTTTTAAAACTAATAGAACCGCCCCACATAGTGGCAATCCAGCTGAAAATTTTAATTCCAGTAGGAACAGCAATGACCATAGTACCAGCTGTAAAATATATAAGCGCATTATAGGAAAGACCCACGGTAAACATATGGTGTGCCCAAACTGCAAATCCAATTAGGCCAATAATTGCCATAGCAAATACCATGCCAGTATAACCAAATATAGGCTTGCGCGAAAATGTAGATACGATTTGTGAAATTATACCAAAACCAGGAAGGATAACAATATATACCTCAGGATGACCAAAAAACCAAAATAAATGCTGGAAAAGCACAGGGTCACCACCGCCGCTTGGTGTGAAGAATTGAGTTCCAAGATTACGGTCCGTAAGTAGCATAGTAATAGCACCTGCTAGCACAGGAAGCGCTAAAACCAAAAGCAAAGCAGTAATTAAAATAGACCATACAAATAATGGCATTTTAAACATACCCATGCCTGGAGCACGCATATTCAGAATTGTTACTATGATATTAATAGCCCCAAGAATTGAAGACATACCAGCTAGGTGCAAACTAAATATTGCCATATCAACAGCAGCACCCGGGTGGCCAACCAAATTACTTAAGGGAGGGTACATTGTCCAGCCAGTTCCAGCCCCGCCATCAACAACGCTAGATAGCATAAGCAAAATAAAAGAAGGAACTAATAGCCAAAAACTGATATTATTCATACGCGGAAAGGCCATGTCTGGTGCGCCAATTAATATTGGGGTGAACCAATTGCCAAAGCCACCAAATAAAGCAGGCATTATCATGAAAAATACCATAATCAGGGCATGCGCTGTAATTAGCACATTATATAATTGATGGTCACCACCCAAAAAATTAGAACCAGGGTAGGCAAGCTGTATTCTAAATAGAACAGAAAATAATCCACCAACTAGGCCTGCAAAAATTGCAAACATAAGATACATGCTACCAATATCTTTATGGCTAGTTGATAGCAGCCATCTTCTCCACCCTGTTGGTGCATCATGATTATCTGACATATAAAAACATCCTCTTTTTTTTATTTTTAAATTTATTTATTTGAAATTAGTAATTTACCCTGAGCCATATTTATGGTTTGAGTATTATTTTTTGCAAATTTAGTTTTTGCTTCCTCTACCCAAGCTTCAAATTCAGCAGGCGAAACTACTTGCAGTGCAATAGGCATAAATCCATGATTAACTCCGCAAAGTTCAGAACATTGTCCATAATAAGTACCAAGCTTATCCACCCTAGTCCATGTTTCGTTGGTTCTGCCTGGAACTGCATCCATTTTAAGCCCAAGTGCAGGAATTGCAAAACTATGAATTACATCAGAAGCTGTTATTAGGAATTTAATAGTAGCGCCTCTTGGAACTACTATTTTATTATCTACTTCCAGAAGCCTAAGCTGTCCTGGCTGCAAATCTTTATCTTGAACCATATAGCTATCAAACTCAAAATTACCATGATCTGGATAGCTATAAGTCCAGAACCATTGTGAACCAACAACTTTGATAGTCATGTCCGCTTTTGGTGTATGCTCTGCGATTCGCAATATTCTGAACGAAGGAATGGCTATAATCACTAAAAGAATTGTTGGTATAATTGTCCATACAATTTCAACCCATATATTATGTGTAAATTTAGCAGGAACAGGGTTTGCTTTTGCGTTGAATCTGATTACAACATAGGCAAGGAGTATCATTACAAAGAGCACAATACCACCCGTAATATATAGCAAAAAATTATGAAAATTGTGTAGCTCCGACATTATGGGGCTTGCGGCTTCTTGAAAATCTATTTGCCACGGGTATGGTTTGTCAGCGGCAGCATAATTTGTAGCAAATAAGCTCAAAAATATACATAATATTTTTTTTATTATTCTCATAATTTATTTTAAATTCGTTTTTATTTATTACATTATACAGCAAGGTTGCATATTTTTGTAGTATTTTATTTTTATTCTTGCAATTCTTTCCAAATAGCATCTATTTTTTCTACCACATCTTGACACATAGACATGGATTTACCCCAATTTCTTTTCGTCTCTGGCCCGATTTTATTTGTTGCATCAATACCCATCTTGCTACCGAGGCCTGACTCTTCTGATGCAAAATCCAGATAATCTATTGGTGAATTTTCAATAAAGCTAGTATCTCTTTTTGGGTCTGTTCTTGTAGATATTGCCCAGACAACCTCCTTCCAATCTCTTATATCTATATCTTCATCAACAACTATAATATATTTTGTATACATAAATTGTTGCAAAAAAGACCAAACTCCCATCATAATGCGCTTTGCCTGCCCTGGATATGTTTTTTTAATAGAAACAATAGCAAATCGGTACGAACAACCTTCTGGAGGGAGATAAAAATCAATAATTTCCGAAAATTGTTGCTGCAAAATCGGAACAAAAACTTCGTTTAAAGCCTCACCTAAAACGGAAGGCTCATCTGGTGGTTTGCCAGTATAAGTGCTTAAATAGATAGGTTTCTCGCGCATAGTAATGGCAGAAACTTTAAATACAGGAAATTGTTCTATTTCATTATAATAGCCGGTATGATCACCAAATGGCCCTTCCGGCAGAGATTTACTCAAACTAATATGACCTTCTATCACTATTTGTGCATCAGCTGGAACCTTTATATCGATAGTTTTGCATTTCACAAGAGGTACAGATTTATTCTGCAATAATCCAGCAAAATTATATTCTGACATATTATTTGGAATTGGCATAACAGCTGCAAGCGTAACCGCTGGATTCGCACCAATAACAGCAGCTGCTGGCATTGAATCTTCTCCAAGATCTTGCCATTTTTTATAGTGCTGCGCGCCGCCTCGCATCTTCAGCCAGCGCATAATCATTGTATCTTTATTTACATATTGCATGCGATAAATACCAAGATTATACGCATCTGTTTTTTCATTACCAGTGCCTTTTGTCACAATAAGCGGCCAAGTCATCAGCGGCGATACATCATCTGGCCAGCATTTCTGAATAGGTAAAATACTAAGATCAGGTTCTTTCATTGTGACTTCATGGACAGCTGCTTTTCCTACGCTTTTAGGCTTCATAGACAAAATACGCTTTGCCAGTGGCAGCATGGAAAAAGTTTCTTTGAAAGAAGATGGTGGTTCTGGGTTTTTTAAAAACGCAAGCATTTTACCAAAATCCCTTAAATCTGCTGAACTTTTTACTCCAAGCCCGAAGGCTATTCTCTCCTTATTTGCAAATAAATTAGTTAGCACTGGATAGTCTGATATTTCACCATCTTCTTTAATTGCATTTTCAAATAAAAGAGCTGGTCCATCCGCCTCTAGAAAACGTTTACTTATTTCGGTGATTTCAAGATTAGTGGACACTTTATGCTTAATTCTTTTTAAATGATTATTTTCTTCTAAAAATTTTATAAAATGCTGTAGGTCTTGAAATTTCATATATTTACTTAATTTTTTATATACTGTTTTTTGTACTTTGCCATGTGCTGAAAATTATGCAAACAAAAACATTTACATAACATAAAAAGATATATTCTATATTTTTATGCGCGAACTTTTGCAAGGTAAAATGAAAATATGATGCGCATAAAATTGGTGCAATAGTATATAAATATTGTTTTAATTTTTCCCTTCTATTAAATGGATAATTAAGGAAAATACTTAATCCCAAAAACACAAAAGCAAAATTAAACATTGGCCATACAATTCGTAAATGCCCATCTGTGATAAGCCTATTTTGCCTATCAATTCTAAGATTCTTATCTGGCCATATAAGTTCATGTATATATAGCTCTATTGTTGCAGTTTTTCGGCTATTTACCTTCTTACTGTCAGGTTCGATCACAACTGATAAGTTATCAAAATATAATTTTGTCATTTTACCTTTATTATCATAAGCTTGGCGTAAACCATCGAGCAGTTCAAATCTTGTTTTAGTGTGTTCAGAGTTAATAATTTTACCTTTCTTTGCAAAAATTATTTCTTTTTCATGTGGCTCCTTATTATTAAATATAACTAAATTTTCCATTAGGTTACCAGCCTTTTTATTCTCAACGAAAATGGTTGTTTCTTTAGATATTTGATTAAATGTCTTTGCTTCTATCAAATTTGAAACATAACCTTGTTTAAAATCATCAAGACCTTCTTTAAGCTTGCCATACGATAAGGGCATTAAATACATAGAAAGATAAAATGCAAAAATAGTTGTTATTACGCTAACAAATAATGCTGGCTTTAAAAGAGCAAAATTGTTCAGGCCGCTGCTTCTCAGGACTATAATTTGCCGTTCATTTTGTAATTTTCCGTATATATATAATGTAGACACCACTGATATAATTGGTAATATCATAAATAATAAATATGGTATGAATAATATTATAAGCTGAAAAAAGTCTTTAAATCTAAGCCCTCTATCAATAAGAGGTAAAAGCCTTAATATCTGAGTGATCCATGTAAGCGTTGTAAGTATAAATGCAAGCAGAAACATTGGTGGAACAATAGATTTTGCAATATATTTTTTATATGTTGAAGTAATTCTCATTTTTTTTAAAATTTATTTCCAATTTCTGCTTTGTATGTTACTATACAATTTATTTCATATTACTATTGCAAAGCTATTATTTTCATATTAAGTTATATTTTTTTAAGTTTTTCGAGCTCATCTTCAGAAAAGCCAGTAACCGAAGAAATTAAACCATAATCTGCCTTTTGCTTTAGCATTTTTATAGCAATCTTTTCAAGAGCTTTAGCTTCCCCTTCTGCCAACCCTTCTGCTTTTCCTTCTGCTTTTCCTTCTGCCTTTCCTTCAGCCTTTCCTTCAGCCTTTCCTTGAGATTTTGCCTTCTCCAGCTGATATTCAAGTACAGCTATATTATCCCTAACTCTTTTAATTTCCTGGTCATAAGCTATCATTTGCTTTTCTGTCCAATTATATTGGTTC
>JAHDEH010000055.1 GCA_020628955.1 Alphaproteobacteria bacterium | reverse complement strand
CCAACTATCACAATGCCGATGGAGCTTCTAGCTGCTGCTCCCGCACCGCTTGCAAGCACCAGCGGAAACGCGCCAGCTATAGTCGCAAGGCTAGTCATTAAAATTGGCCTCAGCCTAAGTTTTGCTGACTGGTATATTGCCTCGGATACCTTGTTGCCCTGCTCTCTTAATTGATTGGCAAATTCAATAATCATGATTGAATTTTTGGTAACCAGACCAATCAATGTAACCATACCAATGTTACTATACATATTAACACTTGTGCCTGTAATTAACATCAGAAGAAGCGCACCGCTAATAGAAAATGGCACAGCAACTAGGATCAGCACAGAATCTCCAAAGCTTTCAAATTGTGCAGCAAGAACCAAAAATATGAATAGCAGCGCAAATAAAAATGTGACAGCAGTGCCACTACTGGACTCCTTCGCCTGTTTTAATTCACCAGTATATTCAATATTCAAACTGTCGCTATCTAGTGTTTTCTTGGCCAAATCTTGCAGTATTTTATCTGCATCTTCTAAAGTTTTCCCCTTACCTAGATTTGCTGAAAATTTAATGGATTTTTGGCCATTATAGTGCCTGTAGCTTTTGACTGTTATAGTTTCGATAATATCAGCAACAGATTCAAGCGGAAGAAGCTTATTTTTTTTCGTTAATATTGATATATTTTTCAAATCATCCGGACTGCTTCTGCTTTCTTTTGCTAGGCGAAGATTTACATTATATGAATTGGTGCCGATTCTAAAATTACCTACATTTTTTCCAGCAATTAGATATTGAATTGTTGTCCCAATTGACGCAAGATCTGCACCATATCTATAGGCCTTTTCTCTGTTAATTATAATATCTAGAGTAGGAGTTGAGGACTTAAAATCTCTTTCTGGATTACTAAACACCTCGCTCTCTTTCATTTTTGCAAGTAATTTTTGTGAACTCACATCTAAATGCATAAAATCCTTATTAGATTGCAAATAAAACTCAACCGGCTTATTGCCCCTTCTGCTGCCAATAGATCTAGGACTTATGGCAAAAATAGACATTCCAGGAATAGAGCTAAATTCTTCATTAAGCTCCGCTTTGATCTGATCAGCACTTTTTGTCCTGTCTTTCCAAGGGGCAAGAGGCACAAAAGCAAAGGCACTATCGCTACCACCTCTTCCAACTATATTTAAATAGCCTCTAATCTCCTTTTTACTTTTTAAAATCTTTTCTCCTTCCAACACAGTTTGCAAAGAATCCTCCAAGCTGGAGCCTTCAGGGCCGTTATACATAATTTGCAAAAAACCTTGATCCTCTTGCGGTATAAAGGTTTTCTTGGTATATATAAAGCAAATAACCAACATTAATATTGAGCCCAAACACACAAAGAAAAATCTCTTTTTGTTTGAAAATGCAAGCTCTAAATATTTCAAATATATTTTTGATATTTTAGCAATTATTGAATCGAATTTTTGTAAAAATACTAATTTTTGACTATCATCGTCCTCAGATGCAGACCCTATCATTCTGGCAGACATCATGGGAGTAAGAGTAAGCGCTACAAAACCAGAAAATAAAACACAAAATGCAAGTGTCCAGGCGAATTCTATAAATAATTTGCCAAGAAAGCCCTCTAAAAAACCTATTGGCAAAAATACGGCCGCTAATGTAATCGTCATTGCAATAATTGCAAAACCAATTTCGCTAGATGCATCTTGTGCAGCCCTAATTCCACTTTTGCCAAGCTCCTTACGGTGCCTGTATATATTCTCAAGCATCACAATTGCATCATCAACAACGAGCCCAATCGCAAGGATCATTGCAAGCAGAGTAAATGTATTTATTGAAAAGCCCATGATTTTTATCATTGCGAAAGTTGCAATTAATGATATCGGAATTGTTACAAGTGGTATGAAGGTAATTTTAAACGAACCCAAGAATAAATACGTAACTAACCCAACCAATATTATTGCTTCGAATATTGTAAAATACACAGAACTAATCGAGGCCTGCACAGGCACGGAGGCATCATAAGCTATTTCTGCGCTTACACCTTCTGGAAGCTGCCCCTTTATTTTTTCTAGCTCTTTTTTTGCAGCATTGGATAGTTCAATAATATTACTAGTATTTTGCTTAATCAAGCCAAGTGCCAGTGAATTCCTGCCGCTATAGCGCAATATTACGTTTTTTTCTCTTGGCTCTATTTTAATATCAGCGACATCTCGCAGCCTAACTATCCCATCATTCTCATATTTTTTTACAATTATATTACCAAAATCTTCTTCGCTATTTAATGAAGCTGATAATTTTAAGATGAAATTTCTTGAGTTTGTTTTTATTCTGCCTGCCGGATAGTCCTTATTTTGTGCATTTATAGCTTTTTCAATATCAAACGGTGTTAATTTATGCTGCATCATTTTAGTAATTTTCGGCATGATATTCATACTATAATATCTACCGCCAAAAATAACAGACTCACCAACGCTAGGCAACCTCTCAAGCGAAGGCCTAACCTGATTTTCAACAACCCTTGTAAGCTCTAAACTATCGTGCGAGGAGCTACTAATACTAATCCAAAAGCTGGGCCAAGCATCCATATCCATTTTTGAAATAGACGGCGCGTCCATATCATCTGGCAGCGATAGGTCAGAAATGCGCGACCTTATGTCATTAAGCGCTTCATCTATATCTGCATCTAAATTCATAGAAACAGTTATATTACTGTGGCTACTACCACTACTCGACGCTGTAAAATTTACATTTTTTATAGTTTTGATTGCCCCCTCTATTCTCTCGGTCACCTCTTTTTCCATGAAAGAAGCGTCAGCGCCAGGGTAATACGAGCTAATTGTTAAAGTGGGAAACGAGATATTAGGAATACCACGAACTTCAAGTTTGAAGAACGAAATACCCCCAATTGCTATTAATATCAAGCTTAGCACTATAGTGAATACTGGTCTTTTGATGCATATAGCTGATAAGTTCATATTGCTTAATCCTTACCATGTTTTCTTTCATCAGTTTTTTTTATTTCTACAGAAACTCCAGGATAGGTTTTTGTAAGACCTTCTAGAACAATTCTGTCGCCTTCTTTAATTTCATCAGACTCAATTTCTATCATATCTTTTTTACGTATTCTAGTCTTAACATAAACTTGGCTAATTTTATTTTCTAAATCAATTTTATATATAAAATTACCTTTATTATTTTTT
>JAHDEH010000023.1:1667-20733 GCA_020628955.1 Alphaproteobacteria bacterium | reverse complement strand
ATAATAATTAACAAAGAATTAATACATATAAAAAAAATATAAAATAATGCAAAAAAATCTACCAAAGAAATACGAGCAGTTAGAAAAACATGAAAATCCTTTGAAGGAAGCCCTTGAAAAATGCAAAGCAGTATTCAAAATAACCTTTGTTTTTGCTTTTGTAATTAATCTATTAATGCTTGTTACGCCGCTATATTCGCTGCAAGTACTAGACAGAGTGCTTGGTTCAGGCAACCTAAACACCCTATTCTTTTTATCGCTAATTATTGGAGTAATATATTTCGTACATACACTCATGCAAATCGCAAGATCGTTTACTCTAATCAAAGTTGGGGAATGGATGGACAATAAAGTTTCGCCTTTAATTTTTGCACATTCTATATCGACCTCTGCAACTAAAATAAATCCAGCTTCTAGCCAGATGCTTAGGGACTTTCAAACTCTAAAAACATTCTTAACCAGCACTGGAATCAATACTTTGTTCGATGCTCCATGGAGTATAGTCTATATTATAGTAGTATTTATGATACATCCATATATTGGTTTCATAACAATAGTTGGTGGTGTTTTAATCATTAGTTTTGCATTTTTTAATGCGGTTGCAACAAACAGAACACTTGGTGAAGCCACAGAATTTTCTATTAAAGGCATGGGTCAAGCCGATGTTGCAAATAGAAACGCAGAAGCTGTAGAGGCAATGGGCATGATCCGTAATGTGAGTAATAATTGGGCGAAATACAACCAAGCAGCACTTGCTAAGCAATCTATTGCAAGCTACCGCAATGGCGTGATTTCGAATTTTTCAAGATTTATCAGAAACCTAATTCAAATGGCCGTGACTGGAACTGGTGCATATTTAGTAGTGTCTAGTGGTGGAAAGGATATGACAGCTGGATATATGATCGCAAGCTCTATTATTGTTGGGCGCGCCCTTGCTCCTTTTGACAATTCAATCGTAATGTGGAAAAGCATTAGCGGAGCTATGAAGGCATACAAAAACATCAATTCCTCTTTCGATAAACACACAGAGCGCGACCAGTCTATGCCAATTCCAAATGTGGATGGCAATTTAACAATAGACAATGTCTATTATGCAATTCCTACGCCTCCGGGCGCGCAAGCTCCTGCAGTGCCGAGTTATATTTTAAAAGGCGTCTCATTTTCGCTGCAGCCAGCAGAAACGCTTGCTGTAATAGGCCCAAGCGCGGCGGGCAAATCAACACTTGCAAAATTAATGGTTGGAGTTTGGCAAGTGTCTTCTGGATCTGTTCGCCTAGATGGAGGCGATGTATTTACATGGAACAGAGAGAATTTTGGAACTCATGTTGGTTACTTACCTCAAGGTATAGAGTTATTTAGCGGCTCAATTAAGCAAAACATTGCACGCATGGAAGAGGATCCAGACCCTACAAAAGTGATAGAGGCTGCAAAAATGTGTGGCGCTCACGAGATGATACTGCGCTTCAAAGATGGTTACGATACTGACATTGGCATAGGTGGATCTAATCTATCCGGCGGCCAAAAGCAGAGAATTGCACTAGCACGAGCTTTTTATGGGTCTCCTAAATTAGTTGTACTAGACGAGCCAAATGCAAACCTTGACCAAGCCGGTGAGCTTGCACTTGCAAGCGCCTTAAAAGAAGCAAAAAAACGTGGGATTGCAGTTATTGTTATTTCACACAGGCCCTCTATTTTATCAGAAGTAGATAAAATATTAGTTATTCAAAATGGCTCTGTTGCTAGCTTTGGAAGCAAAAAAGAAGTAGAAGGCAGGGTGCAGATGCTGGATAATGGAATGATGCAAATAAAAGATAAATAAATTACATAAAATAAGAATTATTATGTCTGATAAGAATAAAAAATTAACACCCGAGCAGCTTAAGCAAATTCAAATGCTGCAACAAATGATGCAGCAACAAAAAGGCGGTGGTGCACCGGGAGGGGCTATGCCAGATGCATTTGGGAGCAGAGTACCACAAAGCCAAAAACCTCCAAAACAGCCATGGACAGTCAAAGGAACTTTTATGGCAACACTGCAAAAAATGGCTGAATGCGTTAAATTCATTGATCAGTTCGTGCATCTTGTAATAAAAAAAGATCACACCGAAAAAAATGATGTTGTTGATAATGCTAGATCTCCAATTTTATTCGGCGCCTTTGTTACCATATTTTTTGTAATTTTTGGATTTGCTTGGGCTTCAACTGCGCCGCTTGACAGCGCAGCTCATGCAATGGGCACAGTTGTTAGCAGCTCTAAGAAAAAGGAAGTGAACCATCCAGAAGGCGGGATACTTGAAGGTTTGCATGTTCAAATTGGTGATGAAGTAAAATCTGGCGACAAGTTAGTTACTCTAAACGAAGCTAGAATGCGCTCAGAATATGAGTCCGTATTAAATTCATATAGAAATTTATTAGCAGCTGAGAGCAGATTGCAGTCCGCAATGGACAGAGATACAGAAGTAGAATATCCAGAGTTTTTGCTAAAGAACAAAGAAGATCCAAACGTTGCAAAATTAATTGCAAATCAAAATAAATTTTTTCATTCAAGATACGAAGCATTTAAGGGTAAAAAAGATAGCCTAATGCAGAATGTAAAACAACATGAGAAAAAAATTGAAGGCACTATTGCCAGAAAAAAAGCCTCAGTAAAAAATCTAGAAGTTATACAAATTAAATACAACTCAGCTAAAAAACTTCTAAAAAATGGCTACGCCAAGAAAGAAACTGTTCTTGAAATTGAAGCTAAAATTGCTGAGCTAGAAGGAAATATAGCTTCTCTTGAGTCAGAAATTATTTCTTACGAACAAGAAATAACAAAAACAAATTTACAGATTGCTAATGCAGACAACGAATATGACTCAGAAATATCTAATGAATTAAAACAAGTTCAGCGCGAACTTTCTGGGGCTAAAGAGAAATACGTAAATGCAGAGCAAATGTTTAACAGGACTATACTGCGAGCGCCTGTTGACGGAATAATTAACAAAATTAATTTTCATACTATTGGCTCATTGGTTCCGCAAGGGCAACCTATTGTTGAAATTTCACCTAGTAATGACAGGCTAGTTATAGAAGCAAAAATTCTTCCAAAAAACATAGATTCTGTCAATGTAGGGCTTGTTGCTAACGTAAGATTTTCAGCATTTAAAAGCAGAACAACTCCAACTGTAAAGGGTAAAGTGGTGGCGCTTTCTCCGGACATAATCCAGGATCCGCGTATGCAAGGCAACCCCGAGTTTGCTGGAGGATATTACGAAGCAAGAATTGAAATTGATATGGATAATTTTAATGAAATAGCAGAACAGCGCGGCCTTGTACTGCAAGCTGGAATGCAAGCAGATATTACAATAGTAACCGGCACAAGAACTTTGCTTCGCTATTTACTTGACCCAATATTTGACGCGATGTTCAAAGGGTTTAAAGAGAAATAAAAAAATCTAGATAAATATATAGAATGCGCAGGACATAATATTTATTTCCTGCGCTATATGTAGCCACTTCATGCTATTATTTAATTTTAATTACGTTATGTCATAACAGTTTGCTTTATGGCGGGCATATTATATAAATCACACTATATATTTTTTTACGAGATACTAAGTTGACATTTAGTAAGTAATAATTTATAGTGCGAGAATATTTTATAAATAATTATTAATTAATAATATGTTTGGACATTTAATCAACACAGCTTCTAGTTATCTTTTTTCTCAAAATAATAATCAACATAGTTATAAATCTAAAGAAGATATAGCAAAAGAAATCAAAAGCATGACTTTTGAAGAAGAAATAAATAACGATAAAAAAGTATTTTATAATTTTTTCGAAAATCAAAAGAACACAGCCAAATCATCACTTGAATATGCTGGAGTAGATGTGATTAAAAGAGTTATATCTGTTATAGGATCTGGCAAAATGTCGGTAATAGGAGAAGATGGCACTAAAATAAACGCTTCAAAAAATAAGCTACCTGCAGTAAGTTACCTTAGTCATGGAGCTAGAATATTAGTGGAAGCACCTTCAGACAAGGGGCAAGAATTATTTAACTGGATAACATCTGGTGACATTAAAGTTGACGGAACCTCTGAAGAAAAAACGCAAGATATGGCAATTATTCAAGGTAAACATATTCATAATAGATATGCAGCAACCCATGGAATTGAACTCAAAAACAATTTGATAAAAGAGACTAAAGGTTTTCTTATAGGAGCCAAAGATTATGCATACTCTAAAGGAGCTGAAATATTAAACTACAGCCTGGGGAAATACTTTAACCAAGTTACAAACCATTATGGTATGGACCTATATTTAGGTATTGAAGGAGAGCGAAACAAAGAAGGTAAAATTGTAAAGCATGCTGATGGTGAGCACGGGCATTTATATTTTTACAAGAAACTTTTGCCTAATCAAAAGATGGGCCTATTAATTGGAATAGAAGGAGCCTCACCTGACTCTTCTCATCATTCTAAAACAGGAGCTCCAGATTTATACTCTCCTTCTTACGGTTCAAATTGGAATGATTTTGTAAAAAAAGAAAAAGGCACTAAATATGATGGCACTATTGTTCCGCAAAAATATAATGGTAGGTATATAGATCTATCTAATTCAATTATTAACAAATTAGTCAACGTAAAAGCTTCAAATTTAGATAATAAGAAGCTATCTGAAGCTGAGCCTCAATTATCTATTAGTACGTTTTTAGATGCAACAAAAAAAGATGATATATACGAAAGCACGCTAAATACTCACAATACTAATACTGCTCTATTAAGCGACAGCTGGAATTTAATGAAGTCAATTAATACTAACACAGTTGAAGATTTACTAGGATCTTTTGAAGGTAATTTTTTGAACGAACTAGAGTAGTTTATTCACCAAATTAAATGCCAGTTGAATCTTCATGAATTTTCACTGGCCTTACTCTGCTGCTTCTATGGTTTTCCATATCCTGCGCTGTAGGGCAACGTTTGTTGCTTAATTCTTCATTAGTTTTATTAAGCATATTTTTTAATTGCTTAAGCTCTTGCCTTATAGCGTCGTGATTATGGTCTTGATTGACGCGATGATTTGCTTTTCTAATAGATGGATATCTTTGGTGGTGATGATTTCTATGATGAGAGCGGCGTCTATTATCATAGTCATCTTGCACCATTGCTTTATATATTTCTATATTGTCACGAGGGATATTTTCAGCCTCATCATCATATTCTTCAATATCTTCGTAATCAATATCACCTCTTGCTACATTTCTTTTGGCTTGCTTGATATATTTGCTGTTATATAGTGGCTGCCTTTTTCCACCATGAAAACCAAACATATCAAATAATTTATTATTAGCAGATTTTTTAAAGTAGCCTCTTGGCCCTGTAACACAAGAGCATAAAATTATAGAAGCTGTAACAAGTAATATAGTCTTTTTAAGCATTTTATTTTTCCATATTTTTATTAGTTATTTTATTTTTATGACACATCGCTGCATAGTATGCAACTAAGAACTGCATATTTTTTTCTCTATCGCTCAATTATTTTTAAAACTGTTGCTGCAAGATTTTGGGCGCCATTTTTTTGTCGTTTTATTAATTTTTTTGACGCCTTTTCTAAAATAGATCTATCCTTGTATATTTCATATATTTGCTTAGCTATTTTCTTTGCTTTTAGATCTTTTTGCTCTATGCACCAGCTAGCAGAATCGCCAGCTAGGCTCATGGCATTATGGAATTGATGGTTGTCTGCAGCATAAGGATATGGAACATAAATTGCAGGCAAACCGCAATGCGTAAGCTCCGCTATAGTGCTTGCACCCGCTCTTGAAACAACCAAATCAACCTCATTGTAAATTTCATCTATGTTATGAAAAAATTCTGCATGAACATAGTCTATATTTTTACTAGGAATATGTGCAGCTTCAGAGCTTTGAACCTGATGAGTGATTTTTAATGTAATTTCTTGATCAATGTTAATCAGTTCTTCAATCATTTTGGGTGTTATTTCTGAAAAAATTTGTGCACCTTGACTGCCACCAAAGATAAAAATGTGCATTTTTTTATTTAAAAAACCATCCTTTTTATCTATATTTTGCATTGATTTTCTTATTAAATCTCCACAAAATTGTATTTTACCAGAAAAATTATCTGTATTTTTAGTATTTTCAAAAGAAGTTGCTATCAATTTAGCATGCGGTGCAAAATATTTACTAGTTTTACCAATAATTGAATTCTGCTCTTGCAAAATAATTGGTATTTTTTTCCATTTTGCAGCAAATAATATTGGAAAAGTCGGGTACCCGCCAAAGCCAATCACCAAATTAGGCTTTAGTTTGCAAACCAAAAGATATGCTTTAATTATAGAAAATACAATACTAAAGACAGATTGCACCTTACTTAAAATATTGCTTTTATTAATATAAATATCTATTTTATGCATTTTCGCTGGTATTTTATCACTAATATATTTTTGACAACGATTATCAGTAGATAAATGCAAATTAAGGTTTTTAGCAGCAGCAAGTTCTTCGCAAAGCGCAACAGCCGGAAAAAAATGTCCACCAGTTCCCCCAGCTGTTAACAGTATAGTTTTGTCTTTTTTCATGAAGCATTACTTATTTAATTTTAGCTTTATAAAATATTGTATTTATATATTAAAATACCATGGCTTATATAATTCTTATAGAAAATTACCCCTACCCTTCAGTAACAAAATTTTCTTTTATGGTTTTAAGGCCAATTTTTTCAAATGCAATCTCTAGCACATCACCAGTTTTTTTCACCACTACTCCGCTACCAAATTTCACATGCCTCACCTTGGCACCTGGCCTTTTGCCTGATAAATTGATAGCATTTTTTTGCTGGCGGTTATTAGCTTGCATAGAAAAATTATGCCGAGAGCCCAAATAGTTTAATTTATTATTAGACGAGCTATTGATGCATAGTTGCGGTGGTATCTCGCGCAGGAACCGCGACGGCATAGAATTCACAAATTCTGCAAAAATTCTACGATTCTGTGCATGACTTATATATAATTTCTTTTTAGCGCGCGTTATTCCAACATAAGCAATTCTGCGCTCTTCCTCCAGCCCCTTCTCGCCCTCTTCGTTTAAAGCTTTCTGATGGGGAAATATATTTTCTTCCCACCCAGGCAAAAATACAAGGTCAAATTCAAGGCCCTTCGCTGCATGCAAAGTCATTATTTTAACAGTACCGCCAAAGTCAGACTCAAGCGCTTCACTATCCATCACCAAGCTAGAGTGCTCTATAAATTCTGTGATGTTATCAAACTCATCAATTGCCCTTAGCATTTCATTGATATTTTCGAGCCTTGCTCTTGATTCGTCAGTTTTTTCCTCCTTCAAAGAGGCTTTATATCCTGATTTTTCTAAAATAAATTTACTAGCATCTAGTGCAGATTCGACTTCAAATTGCTGCCTTCCTTGCTCTATGAGATTTACAAAATTTTGCAATGCATCTTTAGATTTTCCTTTAAAAACACTCTGATTAACCATTTCTTTTAGCCCTGCAAATAATGATATTTCATTATCTGCTGCAAAATTTTTGATTTTTTTAAGCGTAACATTACCTATAGATCGCCTTGGTACATTAATAATTCGCTCTAGGGCTAAATTATCAGAGCTGCTCATGCAAAGCCTTATATAAGCAAGCAAATCTCTTATTTCCATTCTTTCGTAGAATTTTAGGCCACCTATCATTTGATAAGGCAGGGCATTACTTATAAAAACCTCTTCAAATGCACGGGTTTGGAACCCTGCTCTTACCAAAATTGCGATTTCACTTGGCCTATATTTGCCAGAATTGATCATTTTTTCAACTTCTGTTGAAACAAAACGTGACTCTTCTTTATCGTTCCAGCAAGAAATAACGCTAATTTTTTCGCCCTCTTCTTGATTTGTCCATAATTTTTTACTATGTCTGCTGCTATTATGACTTATAATTGCAGATGCAGCATTCAAAATTGCTGGCGTAGAGCGATAATTTTGCTCTAATTTTATTATTTTTGCACCTTTAAAATCGCGCTCGAAACGAAGTATATTTTTTACTTCAGCCCCTCGCCAGCTATAAATAGATTGGTCATCATCACCCACGCAGCAAATATTTTTATGTTTGCTAGCTAACATACGTACCCAAACATATTGCACAGCATTGGTGTCTTGATATTCATCAATCAAAATATATTTATACCTATCTTGATAGTATTCAAGTATCTCAGCATTATTAATTAAAAGATGGTTGCAATACAGCAATAAATCTCCAAAATCAACTGCATTTGATGCATGCATTTGCTTTTGATAATTATCATAAACAAATTTGGCAATATTATGTGCAGGGCTTGCATAATCCGATTCGCTTATTTTATCTGGCAGCAAACCTTGATCCTTCCATCTTGATATTATGCTATGTAGCAGTTTTGGTGGATACTGCTTAATGTCAATATTTTGCTCTTGGCTTATATTTTTTACTAATTTTATTTGATCATCTTGATTGATAATTGTAAAATTAGGACTAAGGTCATTACTAACCAAATGCACATGAGAGCGCAGCATTCTTGCAGCTATTGAATGAAACGTTCCTATATTCAAGCCCTCAGATGGTATTAAATTATTAATACGCTCCTGCATTTCTTTGGCAGCTTTATTGGTGAAAGTAACAGCCAATATATTGTGAGCTTCTGAAAGATTCTGCTCAATAATATGCGCTATACGATGTGTCAGCACTTTGGTTTTCCCGGTTCCAGCTCCTGCCAAAACTAACAACGGACCTTCCGTATTATTTATTGCATCTTGTTGCTGTATATTTAATGATTGTTCAAAATTCATATGTATTTTATAATAATCCTCTCTCCAAGGCCTGTAGCACACAAGTCTAGACTAGCTTATGCAAAATTGCAAGGCTTTATGATAGGAAAAATTGCTGAATTTAATTAAAAGCTCATAAACCACTACTGGGCGCCAAGTAAAATACTTTCAGCATATTCAAATTGATTTAAATCATCTGGCAACTTGCTATCCATACATGCTAAAAGATTTTCTATCTGCTTGTGTATTTCATGAGGCAATACGTTACTATTAAGATTTTCTAGAGCTTTATATTTATATAAATCATATTCTGATATATCTTTTTTAAGATATTTTTTAAGCAATAATGAATTGGCAGAATAAAAATAGCAATTTAAGTCCATAACTTCTTTTTCGTTTGCTGTACCAGACAAACATTTTTGCATTAATTTTAATACGCTATCGCTAAAAAACAGTCTTTTTCCTTTATGACAAAATGTATGCTCTTGCTCATAAAATGCTATTATTTTACTATCGCAAATATTATTTTCATTTTCTTGCGCCTGAAAATTGCCTATTTTTTCAAATTTATCACCATCTGCAATGGCTATAAAATTCTCTATAAGCCAAAAGAGTTTTTTATTAAGCATTTGTAAATATCCCGGCCATGTTTTAGACTTCTCTTCTCTTTTTATTTTGCTATGAGTATTAAATTCTGCAAGCTCTATCAGCAAATTAATTGAAACTTGCGGACCCAAATCATCCATAGCTGCTATGAAATCACACATATTATCATTAAATTCTTTAATCTCCTTTTCCACCGCCTCGATAAGTAAATATTTTGCTCTGTCTGGGAAAAAGCTATTTTGCAACTTATCATAAATATCTAATAGCTTACCAGCTTTACCATATTTATCCAGCATTTTTAAATAGCGCATTTGGTATATATGGCAAAATTTCATATCAGCCCCCATGATCAACTCTAATTGCACGGAGCTTATCTTCTTCTCTGCAGCTATAAAATCAAAGGCTAGTGCCACTGCTATGAATATTATAACTTCAAAACCCAACTCGTCATCTAATTTTGGATTTCTATTGATTTCAAGAATGCCACGATGGGGAGTTTCTTCAGAAAATATATTAAATGCTATATTCTCTCCTTTTATTAAAAATAGCTTTATCGCTTCAGAGTTATTCTTAATAAGAGCACGGCATAAAGGTGTGTTTTTAAATTCTTTTTCTGTAGCGTAACTTTTGTTTGATACTCTTTTATCTTTTGCAAGTTCTTTTATCATATATTGATCATCATTTTCAATTACATAATATAATAAGTCCCTACCTTCCTTGTCTAAAACAGAGATGTCAGCTTTATTTTCAAATAAAATTTTTGTTGATTCAAGATTGCCGTGTTTTGCAGCAAGCATAATGGGAGTTATCCCTTCATCTTGAGTAGGTTGGTTTATATCAACACCACTTATATTATTTAATATAAATTCTAGCATTTTTGTATCTTTCCTAAAAGCTACGCAGTGCAAGATATTGTAGTTACCAGAACATTTTACGGTTGGATCTGCCCCAAGATCTAATAAAAATTTCATAGATTCAATTGCTCCAAATTGAGCTGTATATTGAATTGGATACCCTATACCTGTAATAAATTCATTAATATTAATTCCTATTTTATACACCTCCTTTGCTGCAGGTAATTTGCCACCCCCAACAAGTTTAGTAAAAAAGAACTGTAACCCATATTCTTCTGCGCTAAAAAATTTCTTTATGTCGCCATCCTTAATCAATGATTTGCAACGCTTTATATTTCCACTAATAAGCGCTACATGAACAGATTCTTTAAAATCTCTAGCTTCTAATTCTTCACTATCTCGCTGCAGCAAAGAAGTATAGGAATCTTTTTCTTCATCACTGTTGTTATTATTGTTGCTTACTATATTTAAGTTAGTTTTCATAAAAAATATTAATCTACTGCGCTTTTGAATATAAATATATTTATACCTAAAATAAAATCAATATTAAAATAAACATAGTTGATTTTTGGGTATTTTTTATTCTATATGTTACTTCTATGAATCAATCAAGGATCTTTTGATTAACTATATTATTTTATTTTCTATACTAGGTTGGTAAATGTGTTTTTTTCCATAAAAAACCTTAACTGTTGCAAAAAATACACTTGACTCAAGCAAAAAATAGAAATATTCTCCATACAGAACCATAAAATCCCATAAAGTCCCATTTTTATGTTATAGTATTAATAAATGGGAACGAATTATAAAAAAAACAATTATGAATATTTTTCTTTCTAGGTATGAAAATAAGATAGATAAAAAGGGCAGAGTTTCTGTCCCGGCTAGCTATCGCACTACCCTAGCGAGTGAAAATTTTAATGGAATTGTGATCTACCCTTCATTTAAAAATAACTGCATAGAGGCTTGCAGCATGTCTCGCCTTGAAAATCTTAGTAAGATAATTCAAAATCTAGATCCCTATTCAGAAGAGCGTGATGCATTTGAAACCATAGTTCTTGGCGAAGCTACTCAGCTGCAATTTGATGCTGATGGCCGTGTTACTGTGCCTGCACATTTTACTGCAGAAGCGGAAATAACTAATAAAGCCATATTTGTTGGCAAGGGGGATGTATTTGAAATATGGGCTCCAGAGAGTTTTGCGCAGCATTTATCTGCAGCTAGAAAAATTGCCAAAGGCAATAGGCTAATATTAAAAAATAATAATAGCCAGGAGCAGTAATATGAGCACTAAAACAACAAATGGCAACAAGACTTCACCTCATTATTCAGTGCTTCTGAAAGAGGTGCTAGAATATTTAAATATAAAAGAAAATGGTAAATATCTTGATTGTACATTTGGTGCTGGCGGCTATAGCAAAGCAATATTAGAACAAGCAAACTGTCATTTAACAGCTCTTGACCAAGATCCAAACGTTCATTGCTATAGAGATATTATTGCCAAGCAATATCCAAATAATTTTGATTTTGTTCAGACAAATTTTGCAGATGCTTATACTCACCTAGAGGGACAAAAATTTGACGGAATAGTGCTCGATCTTGGCATATCTTCTATGCAGGTGGACGAAGGCCAGCGAGGTTTTTCATTTATGCATGATGGACCGCTTGATATGCGAATGAGCGGAAGCGGCATGAGCGCAGCTGAATTCATCGCAGAAGCAGATGAAGAGTTAATTGCAAATGTAATATATAAGTATGGTGAAGAGGTAAAATCTCGCTATATTGCAAAAGCCATAGTACAAGAGCGAGAAAAGCAACCAATTACAACAACTTCCCAGCTTGCAAACATAGTTCGCGGGGCAATTTATGGAAAGAGAGGAAAAATAGATCATGCCACGAAAACTTTTCAAGCAATCAGAATATATATAAATAAAGAGCTAGAATCTCTAGAGAAGATACTAGCTGACGCGCAGCATTTACTTAGCGACGAAGGTAGAATTATTGTAGTGTCTTTTCACTCTCTTGAAGATAGCATTGTTAAAAGCTTTTTTAAAGAATATTCTATTAAGAAAGTAGCCAGGTCAAAATATGCAAAAGACACTATTCAAATAGAAGAAGGTAAATGGCTAAAAACAATTACTAGAAAAGCAATTGCGCCAACGCCCGCAGAAGTGAAAGAGAATATTCGCTCCAGAAGCGCTAAAATGCGAGTTGCAGAAAAAATTGGAGGGGAAAATGCTTTTTGAAAGAACCCCTTTCTATTTTATATTAATTCCATGCTTAGTAACAATGTATTTTTTGTTTTCCGTAAAAGAAAATGTTATGAATAGACGAGCGCAACTGAATCACATCAATAAGCAAATACAATATGAAAAAGATACTATTCATTTATTAAAAGCTGAATTTTCTTATCTTTCATCGCCAAAAAGGCTAGCTATGCTTAATGATAAATATTTAAGTCTTAAGCCATCACACATTGCGCAAATATCTGATGATATTATGAGCGATGAACGCGTTGTTTTAGCAAGCGCACCAGTGCACAATAAACCAGTAAAATGGAATTATAAGAAAGGTCCTAGTAAATATGTGACCGTTTCGGCTAAATTTAATTAGTGATATTGTGCATGAATATGCTTAAAAAATTCATAATAAAATCTATAAAAACAGTAATATACTGTATATTGCTCATAAGAATTCACGCTCTACAGATAAAGCATTTCATAGTATATAAAAACAAAAAAAAATTCTTGATTGATTGCATTGCTAGAACCAAATTTAATACACACCTAGCATCAAAAAGAACTTATGAATATTGCAAACAGCCGGGACTGCTGCAACCCGACTTATCTGAAAAATCAGTGCATTTACGAATTAAATTTATAATATTTGGATTTAGTTTAATTTTTATCATCCTGCCATTCAGATTAATCTATATTTCAACAAATTTAACAGGTAATGTAAAAATATACAGCAAGGATGGTGATAATTTTAGGCTAGATATCACTGATCGAAATAATGAACTTTTAGCTGTTAATTTGCCAACAGCATCTTTATTTATTAATCCTAGGCTAGCAATTGAGCCGAAAGAGTCTTTGGATAAGCTTAGCAAAATACTGCCCGGTATAGACAAGAAGAAGCTGATTAAAAAAATAAAAGAAGGCAAAAGTTTTGCCTGGGTTAAGCGAGATTTAACTCCAAAAGAGCATCAAGATATATTTAATCTTGGGCTTCCTGGTTTTTATTTTCAGCGCGAACAAAAGCGCGTTTATACATATGGCAATTTATTTTCCCACATAATTGGCTATGTTGGAAGAGATCTTAATGGCCTTGCTGGGGCCGAGAAATATTTTGACAAATTCTTAAGCAACAAAGAAGAGGTAATAGATAGAAGAGCTATGAACGGCAAACTTACTCTATCTTTAGATGCGCGCTTGCAAAATATTCTGCATAGTGAAATGACAAAGACTATGAAGAAATTCAGCGCCAAAGGAGCCTCTGGAATTATTGCAGACCCTAATAATGGCGAAATATTAGCAATGGTAAGTTTACCAGATTTTAATCCACATAACCCTGGAAGCGCAAAGCCAGAGCAATTATTCAATTCTACAACGCAAGGTGTGTATGAAGTTGGCTCTGGTATGAAAAGCCTAACAATTGCAATAGGTTTTGACAGCGGGACCACTAAAATTAATGATGCCTATAATTTGAGTTACATGAAGGTAAATGGCTTCCAAGTGCGCGACTATCATTCGATGAGTGGTTGGCACTCTGTACCACATATTTTCCTTAAATCTAGTAATATCGGAGTTGGGCAAATAATGCTTGCGATTGGTAAAAAGAATCTGCAAAAATATCTAAAAGATCTGAATTTACTTGATAAGCTTAAAATAGAATTACCCGAAAAAGGCAAGCCGATTTATCCGCGATTTGCAGATTGGACAGATCTTGCTCTTACTACTATGTCTTATGGCTATGGCATCTCTGAAAGCCCTGCTCATTTTGTGCAAGGCATGATTCCAGTAGTTAATGGCGGAACCTTTTACCCGCTGACAATAGTTAAAATTAAAGATAAAAAGTACTTGAAGGGCAGAAAAGTCTTTAAAAAGCAAACTTCTGATGATATGCTTAAATTACTGAGGCTAGTAGTTGCAAAAGGCACAGGTTCAAAAGCAAAAATTCCTGGCTATTATGTTGGCGGCAAAACAGGAACTGCAAATATTGCAGTTAATGGAAGGTATGACAAAAACAAAAGAATATCTTCGTTTGTTGGTGTGCTGCCTGCAACTAAGCCTAAATTTTTGATATATGTAGTTTTCAATGAGCCAAAGGGAATTAAAGAAACATACGGTTTTGCAGGTGGTGGCTGGACAGGAGCGCCAACAGTCCAGGCGGTGTTTAAAAAATTAATTGCTCTTTATGGCATAAAACAAATAGACCCAAATAGCACAGAAGCCACCATACTTGACAACACAGAATATAAAATACAAAATGAAACATAAAATACTGAATATTTTAAAAAAAAATAACATTGCAAACATCACAACAGATTCAAGGTTGGTGAATGAAAATGATGCGTTTTTTGCAATAAAAGGAACAAATCAAGACGGCAATAATTTTATATATGACGCGCTAAAAAAAGGTGCCGCGCTAATATTTACAGATCAAAATCACGATTCAAAATATGGTGAGTTTAAAAATAAAATTATTAAAGTAGATAATGCACATGATTCTTTGAATATAGCCGCTAAGCATATCTACCCTAACCTACCTCAAAAAATTGTTGGTGTAACAGGCACAAACGGCAAGAGCTCTGTTGTTTCATATGTACGGCAAATACTTAGCATACTCGGTACAAATAGTGCATCAATTGGCACGCTTGGCATAGAAATTTCAAAAAAAGCACAAGGCACTCAAACAATAGACAATAATGGTCTTACTACTTCAGATATAGTAAATTTTAGAAAATCTATGCACTATATACACTCAAACGGGATCGAAAATGCTGCGTTTGAAGCTTCCAGCCACGGCCTGCACCAGGGCAGAATTGGTGATATTAAACTAGGCAGTGCAGCATTTGTCAGTTTTTCGCAAGATCATCTAGACTATCACAAAAACATGGACGATTATTTGCAGGCAAAGTTATTGCTATTTAAAAATCATTTAAAACAGGATGCTGTAGCCGTAATTAACTCCGATATTAATTATTATGATGATATAATAAATTCTTTAAAAAATCATAAAATAAATTACCTTACTGTTGGAAAAAATGGTGATATTAAAATTAATAAATTTAAGCAAACTATCGCAAAAAACATAATAAATTATAGCTTCAGTGGCAAAAACTATCAATTTAGTACAGACATTGTTGGCTCGTTTCAGGCAAATAATATATTGATAGCAGCTGCACTTGTGCATCATATGGGTTATGATTTTTCTGAAATTTCTGACACTCTAGAGCGGGTAAAATCAGTGCCCGGAAGAATGCAAAGAATAACTAAAGTAGATGATGATTTTCATGTTTTTGTAGATTATGCACATACACCTGATGCTTTAGAGAAATCATTGATGGAGCTGCAAGATTTAAAATTAGCGGGCGGAAAACTATATGTTGTCTTTGGCTGCGGGGGAGACAGAGATACCTCCAAAAGAGCGCCCATGGGGTTAATTGCCCAGCAAAATGCAGATGTAATTTGCATAACTGACGATAATCCTAGGACCGAATCACCTGCAAAAATTAGATCTGACATTGCAACAAATATTAAAAACTACATAGAAATTGCAGACAGGCAAAAAGCAATTGTTGAAATGGTTGCAAAAATGAGGCATAATGATGTATTGTTAATCGCCGGTAAAGGTCACGAGGATTATCAAATCATAGGCACAGAAAAAAGATATTTTAGCGATGTGGAAATCGCAAATGAAGTAGTGAAAAACAAAATAAAATGAAAGAAATAGTTTGGACATCAACAGAATTAACTGAAGCTCTTGGTAAGTTACTTAAAACAAAAATAGCACCTAGCACAGAGCATGGCATAGTAGAGTTTAACTCCAAGGATGTTAAACATGGAGATCTTTTTATTGCACTTAGCGGCGAAAAAAGAGATGGTCATGAATTTGTGCATGATGCAATTAAAAATGGTGCAAGTGCGGCGATAGTGGCAAACACAGCTTTGCAAAATGAAAAATATAATCTAGGTGCTGTGCAAAAAAATAAGTTAATTATCGTGGATGATTGCATGAGTGCCTTGCAAGAGATGGCTAATTATAAACGTAGTAAGATAGGTGCAAAATATATTGCCATAACCGGCAGTGTTGGCAAAACGAGTACTAAAGAAGCTTTTGGACTTGCTTTTTCTGCGCTTGGTAAAAGCTTTACTAGCAGAGCTAATTTTAATAATAAACTTGGCGTTTTACTGAACCTCGCCTCTATGCCAAATGATGTTGAATTTGCTATTATAGAAACAGGTATGAGCGCCCCAGGTGAGCTTGCAGAGCTTAGCCAGATAGTTAAGCCAGATATCGCTGTTCTTACCAATGTTTCAGAAGGTCATATTGGTTTTTTTGATAATATAGGGCAAGTAGCAGACGCAAAATGCGAAATATTTCAAGGGCTTGATGCTGATACTGGTTATGCAATTATTAATTCAGACTTTGCTACTTACCAAAGGTGCTGCAAGAATCTAGACAATTTAGGCATCAAAAATATCATTACTTATGGCAAAAATGAGGATGCGGATTTCATCTTTACATCACATGAAATTGTACAAAACGAGGCTGGTCAAAACAGCTCGCTTTTAACTTTTGAATGTATTAATACGGGCCTATCAGAACAACCTGATCAACCTCAACAAGAAATTAATCCGCCAAATTGCGAAACTGTAAATTTATATATGCCGCAAATACAAGAGCATTTAGCAACCAATTTTGGCGCATGTTTTGCAGCTATACACGCTATGCAAATACTACAAAATACAGAATATGATTTAAGTTTAGCTGCAAGCGCTTTGACTAAATTCTCTGCAAGTAAAGGTCGAGGCGCTTTGGTGACCGCCTCAAAAGGCAAAAAAACATACGATATAATTTGCGATTATTATAATTCAGCACCTGAATCTCTGAAAGCAGCGCTTATAAATTTAAAACAGTTTGAAAATCAGAAAAAAATGATTATAATATCTTCTCTTGCAGAGCTTGGTGAGTTTGAAGAACAAATACATCAAGATATGCTTAAATATATAGAGGCAGCTGGGGCCGAGCATATATTTTTAATTGGCGAAGCTATGCAAAAAATTGCTAGTAAGATTAGGGGTAAAAATTGCTTTATAAAATGGTTCAGCAGCGCAGAAGATATCTTACAAGAAATAGATAATTTCACAGAAAATAATCAAATAATTTTGATTAAAGGCTCAAGAAAATATAGTTTAGAAAAAATAGCAACTCATCTGGGGGTGGAAAATGCTTTATAATATACTTGCGCCATATGCGCATAGCTCGCACATGGCAAATTTGTTTACTTATATCAGTTTAAGAAGCGGCATGGCTGTAGTGATCAGCATGATTCTTACATTATACTTAATGCCAAAATTAATTAATTATTTGCAAATGCTAAGCGCAAAAGGACAACCTATCAGAGACGACGGCCCAGCTACGCACCAAGGCAAAATTGGCACACCAACCATGGGCGGATTGATGATTGTTGCATCATCAATGTTTTCTGTTTTGTTGGTTGCAGATCTCTCTAATCCCTTTATCTGGATAAGCTCTTTTGTATTTGTTAGCTTTACTGTTTTAGGATTTATAGATGATTATGTCAAAGTAACTAAATCAGATTACCATGGCATTAGTGGTAAAATGAAAATTATTTGGCAATTTAGCGTTAGTGTAATAGCTTTTATGTTGATACAATATTATACTAAGGACGAATTTGCAACCGTTCTTAACTTTCCTTTTTTAAAAAAACTAGCCATTGACATTGGTTATTTTTATATTCCTTTTGCTATTATTGTTATAGTTGGATCATCTAATGCTGTTAATTTAACTGATGGGCTAGATGGGCTTGCAATTGGTTGCTGCATGATTGCAGTTGCAGCATTTGCTGTGATTTGCTATATGACGGGTAATGCAATATATGCAAATTATTTGCAAGTGATGCATATATATGGGGCTGGAGAGCTTACAGTATTTTGCGCAGCTATTATTGGCAGTAGCTTAGGTTTTTTGTGGTATAATGCACATCCTGCAGAAATTTTTATGGGTGATACTGGCAGCCTATCTCTTGGTGGATTTTTAGGTGTAATTAGTTTAATCACCAAGCACGAGATAGTGCTGAGTATTATTGGGGGCATATTTGTAATCGAAGCAATATCTGTAATTATGCAAGTATTATATTTTAAAAAAACAGGTGGACGGAGAATATTTTTAATGGCGCCGCTGCACCATCACTATGAGAAAAAAGGCTGGCCAGAATCTAAGGTAATAGTAAGATTTTGGATCATGGCAATTATTTTTGCGCTTGTTGGAATTGCCTCACTTAAATTAAGGTAATTACTTATATGTTTGGAAACAACCCAAAAAGAGGAATTGAAAAAAACGATGGCAGCTTATTGCAAGTTCAAAGTATTTTCAAAACAATACAAGGCGAAGGCCCAAATACTGGAACGCCTTCAATATTCATCCGTCTTGGTGGGTGCAATCTGGCATGCAGCTTTTGCGACACGGAATTTGAAGATTTTAAATCTATTAGCCTTGAAGAGGTTGTTAGACAAATTAGTGATTTAAGCTTAAATAAAGCTGGCAAAAGAAG
>JAHDEH010000023.1:0-1567 GCA_020628955.1 Alphaproteobacteria bacterium | reverse complement strand
ACCAGTATATGTACAAGCTATGGATGAATATAATGCAGAAATAAATAATAAAAATAAATTAAAAACAGTTGAAATCGCGATAGAAAACGGATATAAAATATCGCATCAGATACATAAAGATTTAGGAATTGAATAATGGATAAAAAAGCAGTTATTTTAGTCAGTGGTGGAATAGACTCATCAACAGTATTGGCCAGCATAACCAAACTAGGATATGAAGTTTATGCAATTAGCTTCAATTATGGCCAAACTAATGCTATAGAGACAAAAAAAATAAAACAAATAGTTAGCAAATACAATGTTAAATCTCACAAAATATTAAATATTGACCTTTCTGCTTTTACAAACTCTGCTCTGACATCTATTGATGTAGAAGTCCCCAAATATGATGCAGCAGAAGATATTGGCAATGAAATTCCAGTAACATACGTGCCAGCTAGGAACACTATATTCTTAAGCTATGCGCTGGGCTACGCTGAAGTAACTGGCGCTAATGATATTTTTCTAGGAATTCATAAATCAGACTCTGCTAATTACCCAGATTGCAGGCCAGAATATATTAAATGTTTTGAAATTATGGCAAATTTAGCTACAAAAACGGGTATAGAATGGGGAAATATTAAAATTCATGCGCCACTAGTTGATATGACAAAAGCAGAAATTGTTGCAATGGGTCTACGCCTGAAAGTGGATTACTCAAATACCATTTCCTGCTACGCACCAAATGCACAAGGCCAATCTTGCCGAACATGTATGGCTTGTTTGATTAGGCTTGAAGCTTTTGAAAAAAATAATATGCAAGACCCAATTGAATATATAACAAAAAATTAAACTATGATAAATCTATGAATATTCAGCATTTTTTTAATCCATTTCCAGTAATTGATCTTGGTAATTTTATCTTGCGTGAAATCAGGTCAGATGATGCAAAAAGGTATTTAGAATATATGAGCAACCCAATTATGGCGAATTATTTAACAGAAGATAATTTACCAAAAACTATAGAAAAATCTATCGAAGAGATGGAATATTGGGGCAGCTTATTTAGTGCAAAAAAAAGCTTTTACTGGGCGATTGCTACCAAAAATGATAATAAAATGATTGGTACCGCTGGTTTTAACACAATATCATTTCCCCATAATAAGGCGGAAATTAGCTACGATCTAGATCCAGAATTTTGGGGACAAGGTGTGATGCTTAAAGCCATTAAGAATATTATGGAATTTGCATCGCAACAATTACAACTTGTCAGAGTGCAAGCAACAGTCATCACGGACAATGATAGATCTATAAAATTACTAGAAAGATGCAATTTTAAGCAAGAAGGCTTGCTTGAAAAATTTGAAATAATAGATGGGGTATACAAAGATTATTTTATGTATGCACATACACCCTAGGGACTTACATCTAGCTTCAATAAAGCTATTATTGCAACTTAAAATCAATTACAGATTTTGTTTTTAAGCTTTGTAATTTCTTCTTCAGAAAAACCAGTAACCGAAGAAATTAAATCGTAATTCATATTTTGTTTAAGCATTTTTATTGCTATTTGCTCAAGTGCTTCAGC
>JAHDEH010000022.1 GCA_020628955.1 Alphaproteobacteria bacterium | reverse complement strand
TGTGCAATCTGTTAAATGTCTGGAGGGCGATAGCTATCGTCTGAAGACTTTGATTTTGAACTTACTTGAAACTGCCAATAATGAAAAAGGTTTATCGGAGTATCAATTCAAGGAAACAGATTTTTCTAAAACTTGTGAAGAAATAATTGCCGGCTTCAAGGACAGAGCCCAGATTAATTTTAATAATCAAATAGGCAACATGCATATTAAACATGACGCCGCAAAGCTAAAAACCGTGATATTTAACATAATCAATGATGGAGTAAAATATGGGCAGGATAAGGAGAAAAAAATCGATATAGATTTAAGCGCACAAGATGCAACCATTATGTGCAAAATCACTTCGCAAGGGCATAAGTTGAAGGCTGGCGAAGAGGAAAAATTATTTGATATGTTCTATCAAGGAGCGCATGCAAAAGAAATGCAAAAAGGCGTGGGGCTTGGGCTTTATTTATGTAAAGCAATCATCGAAAAGCATGAAGGAAAAATGTGGGTAGATACAAAAGATGGCAACTTTACGGTAGTATTTTGTTTGAAGAAGTAAGTTATTTATATCAACCTACTTATTATTACAAATTTAATTGCAAACTAAAATTTTAAAATAATTTTTCTAGTTCTTTTTCATATAATGCCATAATTTTTTGCATAGACAGCGAGTTAGTATATTTTAAGAATATATGCTTTAATTTGGAGCTATTTGATATATCGCTATGATCTGTCAGGCACTGCAGTAATTCTGATTGGTAATTAGACATTAAGCCAGTATGCTTTTTGCCAAACAAATATATAGATTTTAGTAAATTGTAGTATATAAATTTTTCATCCAAGCTAAATTCTTTGTTTTTAATTTTGGTTACAGCATTTTGCACATAAACAATCTTACTCATGTGCGCACATTTTAGTGCTAGAGAGTAATTTTGCATGTATACAGACTCGTCTGCAGCGCCAATTTTTAGGAATAATTTTCTACTAATTAAGCTGCCAGAATCTCCAATATTTTTGCAAATAGAATTTTTATTACTAAGAAAATCTTTTATAGGGTCTTCAATAAGCATATTTTTGCCAGTGAGAATTTCTTTTTTTTCAGCGCCAAAATTAATATTCCCAAGCGCAATCTCTGCATCAAATTCAAGCGCTGCCTCAATCAAGTTTGCAGTAGAGTCTTTGCATAAAATTTCATGACCGCGTACAAAATGCAAATAATCACCATGCGCAATATTTGCAGCTTTATTAACGCATGCTGCGCCTCCTTCTGCGTTTTGGGTGATTATGGTTGCGCGCGGTAGTTCAGCGGCATGTTCTTTAAGCTTTTTAAGTGATTCATCCTCGCTGCCATCATCTATAAAAATATATTCTTTTTTGAAATTACCATTAATTTTTTTGAGAGAATCAATGAGTTTTTTTATATTGTAAGCATCATTTTGTATCAGGATTATATAGGTGCATTTAAACATTTTTAATTATTAATTATTTTACAATCACTTCTTAGTTTAATTAGGATAATAGTTTATAGTTTGAAATGTGCAAGCAAAAGATGTATACATATAATTATAAAATAAATTACAGTAGCAACATAATGAAAATAAATTTATATCAAACAAGTTCGCAGCAACTGCCAAAATCTTTTTGCCAGATACTGGAAAAGTGCTTTTACAGTGAATATAATAGTTTAGTGCTAATGCAAGATCTGGATTTGATGCAGGTTTTGGATAAATCTCTGTGGACATACTCTAAAAAACATTTTCTAGCGCATGCGACTATGAACGATCCAGAGCCACAAAAGCAGCCAATTTTTATAACCAATAAAATTGAAAATCCTAATGATTCTAGAATATTAGTTTTTGTGAATCCTGGGCAAGAATTTATGCTGTCTGCATTTGCACAAGTAAACAAAATATCTACAGAAAATTTTCAAAAAATATTGCTGATCACAGATAGTGATTATGAAAATACTCTAGATGCATTTAAGGATGCTATATTAAAAAGTAAATTTAAGGATGCTGATATGAAAGCTTTTAGTCAAGATGTAAAGGGGGCTTGGGTTAAAATATAATTTATACATCTATATTCCCTATCTGTTATATAATACTATTCTATCTTACTTGACAGATAAAATACTAATTTGATAAATTAATATATGCATTTTTAATTAATTACTTGAAAAATTAATTTTTTTGTGATATAGTTCTTCCATATTTTTAAATAGTTGTAAGTGCAGTAGAGGAAAAATGACAGTAAGCAAAAATTTTCAGGTTGGCCAAAGAGTAGTTTATCCATCACATGGTGTTGGTAAAATTACAGAAATTGAAAGCCAAACTGTTGCAGATATGACCCTGGAAGTATATGTAATATCATTTCCTCATGACAAAATGACACTAAAAGTTCCAGTTTCTAGGGCTGCAAGCTCTGGTTTGCGCGCTATTTCTAATCAAGAAGACATAAATAAAGTATATGAAATTCTGAATGATAAACCTAAGCGTGGTAATAAAATGTGGAGCAGAAGAGCTCAAGAATATGAAACCAAGATTAATTCTGGTGAAGTTGCCGCTGTTGCTGAAGTAATTCGTGATTTATATAAAAATGTAGATACTGACAGGTCTTACAGCGAAAGAACAATCTATGAGTCTGCTTTAAATCGCCTTGCCACTGAAATCGCTGTTATGGACAATATAAGCGAATTAGAAGCTACAGAAAAATTATCTGAGCTACTCAAAGAAAAGCTTGCTGCTGCATAATATTGCATGTGTTTAAATAACGCATTTTATTCTTACTGCATTATATGTATAGTTAAATATTAAATTTATATTGACTTTGGCGCAGTCCTGCACTAAAAATTGATTCTTTTTAAAAATACCATAAATAAAGGAGAAAAAGAGCTCTAGAATATGATTACTTATATAAAAAATCTTTGTAAGAATCTGCCATTCTTACTAGTTCTTTCTTTGATAACATGCTGCATGGAAACGGATCTTTCTGTGCCCAGCTTCCCTGATATTTCTGATCATTTTGATATATCAAACAGCCTAACGCAGATGATTATAGCTGTGAATTTTTTGGGTTTTTGCGTGTCTAGCCTAATGTATGGACCACTGTCAGATTCTTATGGCAGAAGATATGTGATGCTTGTTGGCAACGCAATTATGACAATTGGTGCATGCATGTGCGTACTTGCTCAGAATATAGAGTTTTTACTAGTGTCAAGGTTTATACAAGGCCTTGGCGCAAGCACTTCGGCTGTTGTTGCTTTTGCAATGATTGCAGATGTTTATTCATCTGAAAAATCTGCTAAAATTGTTGGTCAAATGAATTCCATGATTACAATTTTTATGTCCTCAGCGCCTATAATTGGCGGTGTGATTAATAAATATATTGGGTGGCGAGGTAATTTTTCAAGCATTGCCTTTGTATCTGTTGTTAGTTTTACTCTCCTATATTTCTATTTACCAGAGACTTCGAAAAGATATAAGGTTTTCAGTGTAAAGGATATTTTATCTGATTTTAAACTTCTAATCACTGATAAGAGATTTATTTTAGCATCTGTGCTTCCTAGCGTGCAGTTTGCTGGCTGGATGAGCTTTGTTGCTTGCGGGGCTTTTTTATACCGCGAGACTTATCAGCTTTCTATTATGCAATATGCAATGCATCAAGGTGCCATCATTGCTGTTTTTTCTTTTATAAGTTTGAAGGCTGGCGATATTAGTGCTATGGTGGGGGCCACTCGTTGCGTGATATTGGGTATAGGCTTTATGGTTTTGTCAGGAATTCTACTAGTTGCAGTGGCACTATCATTCAACAATGCGCCATACCTAACATCTATAAGCATGATTATTAATGGCCTGGGCGTTGCGATTAGCTACCCTATCATATTTGCAAAATCACTAGAAATTTTTCCAGATATTCGTGGAGCTGCGTCTTCTATGCTAATGGGAGTCAGGTCACTTATATGCGCAAGCACAATTGCCTTTGCTAGCTATTTTTACAATGGCAGCTTGTTTGTAGTGGCGATATTTATATTAATTGCTGCAATAATTGCAGCTACAATGTTGAAATATACATTGAATCTTATCAACTTTGGCTAAGAGCATAAAAAAAATCGAAAAGATGTTGACAAATTTGGTAATTTTGCTAGTATCTGGTCAGAATAAATGAATTTAAATTATTAAAATATTATGAAACGTACATTTCAACCAAGTAATATAGTCAGAAAAAGAAGACACGGCTTCAGATCAAGAATGGCGACTGTAGCAGGCAGAAGAATTATAGCTAATAGAAGAGCTAAAGGTAGAAAAAAATTAACTGCTTAATTTTTTTTAAATTTTGGTAGAATTACATACATTAAAAAATCAACGACAGTTTGACCATATTAATAAATATGGAACGCGTTTTTTTTGCAAAAATTTTACCATTGTGTTACTAAGAGAAGATGCAGCTCATTTTTTAGATGATATAGAACAAACAACTCAAAATAAACTTGCAAAAACATCATCTTGTCATTTTACAAGATTAAAATTATCCAACAGAAAAATACAAAATAGCAGTAATACCAAGATTATATTAGGCCTAAAAATAAGCAAAAAACTATCTAAGCTAGCAGTAGTAAGAAATAAACTTAGAAGACAAATAAAGCATTTAATTCATGATTTTTCAAAAGAATTAAAAATATCACCATCTCAAAATTTATATTTAATATTAATCCCGAAAAAAAATTCTCCAAGGGCTTATTTTGCAACGCTTAAAGAAGATTTGTATCACAGGCTAAAAAAGATTATTTTAGAGCCGCTCGAAAATAATTAAAAATACTTACTTGTGTTTTGCAAAAAATTATATCATAATAAAAATATAAAGGTTAATTTTTTAAGGAGTCAAATATATGCAAGTACAAGTTTCAGGTCAACACATGTCTGTTGGCGCATCTTTAACAGATTATGTAGAAAACAGAACTCAGGATATTGTTAATAAATATTTCTCAGAAGCGCCTAGTGGCCATGTTCATTTCTCTAAACAAGGTAGGCAGTTTATTTCCAGCATTGTTGTTAATGAAGGAACAGGTAGACATATGATTATTAAAAGCGAATATGTATGCGATGATGTGTACAGCGCATTTGATGTTGCTTTGAGTAAATTAGAAAAACAACTCAGAAAATATAGATCAAAATTACGCAGTCATGGAAAAAGGAAAAAAGTATCAGAGCTTGCTCTTCCAGAAAGTGCAATAAAATACATAATTTCCACTTCAAAACAAAATGAAGAAGTCGATGAGGCAGAAGAGTTTGACACAGATAATCCAGCAATAATTGCAGAAAAATCAACAGATGTTATGGAGCTATCTGTTGGCGATGCAGTTATGAAAATGGATTTAGAAAACCTCCCGGCCTTGATGTTTAAAAATGCAAAAACTAGCCGGATGAACGTGGTCTATTACAGAAAAGATGGCAATATCTCTTGGGTAGATACGAATAACTAATTTAACCATTGCAAACATGGCGCTGATATTAAATCAGCGCTTGCTTTAGTACTTGCTCAATATTTTCAACGGCAATTATCTTCAGTTGTTTTTTAATATCTTCTGGTATATCTTTCAAATCTTTTTCATTATCCTTAGGAATCAATACTTTCTTAATTCCGCCTCGTTTAGCAGCTAATAATTTTTCTTTTAAACCTCCAATTGGCAAAACAAGCCCGCGCAGCGTTACCTCACCAGTCATTGCAACTGTCTTATTAACAGGCCTACTAGTTAAAAGAGATACAAGGGTTGTATATATTGCGATGCCTGCTGAGGGACCATCTTTGGGCGTTGCGCCTTCAGGAAAATGTATGTGAATATCTGTTTTTTGGTAATCTTTTTCCGCAAGTCCCAGCTCTTTTGCACGATTTAAAAGACAGCTATAAGCAGCTTGTGTTGATTCTTTCATTACATCGCCAATTTTACCAGTTGATTTAATTTCACCTTTTCCAGGAAATTTTACTGCTTCTATTGTGAGTAATTCGCCGCCAACTTCAGTATATGCAAGGCCAGTTGTAGCGCCTATTTGATCTTCAGTTTCTGCAAGCCCGAATCTATATTTACGTACTCCTAAATATTCTTCTAAATCTTTTGGCTTGATGGTTATAGAATTAGTTTTTTCTTCTTTTAAAATTTTTGTTAAAACTTTTCTAACTATTTTTCCAATCATTCTCTCAAGTGACCTGACGCCTGACTCTTTAGTGTAGTATCTGATGATATCTAGCATTGCATCATCTGTAATTTTCAGCTCTTTATCTTCAAGTTTATGAGATTCAAACTGCTTCTTAACCAAATGATTTTTTGCAATACTCATTTTCTCTTCTTCTATATAGCCAGAAATATCAATGATTTCCATACGATCTAGAAGCGGTCTTGGCAAATTATAGGAATTAGCTGTTGCTATAAATATCACATCTGACAAATCATATTCCACTTCTAGGTAATGGTCCACAAAACGACAATTTTGTTCAGGATCCAGCACTTCTAGTAATGCAGATGTTGGGTCGCCTCTATAGTCAGAGCTCATTTTATCTATTTCGTCAAGCAGCACCACTGGATTATCAACTTTAGCTTTCTTTATAGAATTAATAATCTTACCTGGCATAGACCCAAGATATGTTCTTCTATGGCCACGAATTTCAGACTCATCGCGCACGCCTCCAAGCGCAAATTTGCTATATTTCCTGCCCATTGCTTCGGCAATAGACTTTACTAGAGATGTTTTACCAACTCCCGGTGGGCCAACAAGACAAATTATAGGTCCTTTAATTTTATCTGATCTTTTTAATACAGATAAGTACTCCACCACTCGCTCTTTCACTTTTTCAAGCCCGTAATGGTCACGGTCCAAAATTTCTTCTGTTTTTGCTAAATTTACCTCAGATTTGGTTCTTTTTCCCCAAGGCATAGCAAGAATAACATCAAGAAAATTCCGAACAACTGATGCTTCAGCAGACATTGGATTCATCATTTTTAGCTTCTTCATTTCTGCATCAACTTTTTCTTTCGCCTCTTTGGATAGTTTTGTTTTATTAATCTTTTTTTGTAATTCGGCTGTTTCCGAAGGCGCGCCATCATTGCCATCTATTTCTTTTTGCAGAGCCTTCATTTGCTCGTTAAGATAAAAATCTTTTTGAGTTTTTTCTATTTGCTTCTTAACCCTTTCTTGAACAGATTTTTCTGTATCTATCTGCACATTCTCTGCAGTAATTATTTTAAATAATTTTTGTGTTCTTTTTAAAATATCTTTTTCTTCTAATATTTCCTGTTTAACACTGATATCGGATGACAGATGCGATGCGATTAAATTTGTAACAAATGAAGGGTTTTTTTGCTCAAGCAGCGCTCCCAGCATATCCATATTAATTTTGGGGTCAGATTTTGCATATTCTTTGAAGATGCCAACAGTTTCTGCGCAACTATTATTAACTGATGAGAGATTATTAATCTCATTATCAGCTTCAATAGCATAATCTGCAAGCAACTTACCTTCTGTTTGAATGTTGCTTAATTTAACTCTATGCAATGCTTCAACTAATATTTTAGCATTATTATTAGGTAACTTTATAATTTGAATGATTTTTGTAAGAACTCCTACATGGTATAAATCTAGTGACCCAGGTTTTTCCGTATCTTTCTTTTTTTGCGTAGTGATTAATATATGCTGCCCATCGCCATATTGTTTTGTATTTTGCAGTGCTTCTATGGACTGATCTCTACCAATAAATATTGGCGCTGTGGTACCGGGGAATATAATAACATCACGCAGCGTTAGTAGTGGCAAGGTTTTTTTTGAATCTTCCATATTAATCTTTTTATTTTATTTATTAGTATTAAATTAAAAAATAGCTGCAAAAATCACATCATATTTTTCTGGTGCATACTATCTATATAATAGTATAAATTACAATTTTCAAGGCATATTAAACAACTATTGCAGAATTATTTATGTTTAAAAAATAATTGATGATTTTTTGTAAGATAAGAAGCTATGCGAATGAAGGGCGCATTCGTTACCCGCGAGCGAGCCCTGAAGGGACGAAATGGTGATCTTTTTAGGCATATTCGTCATCACGAATGAGCCATAGGCGAAATGTGGCGATCTCAGAAGGCATACTCGTCATCGTGAACGCAAGTAGAAGCGATCTTAGGAGTTTGAGTTCTTTCTTACCAGATTGCCGCGTCGCTGACGTTCCTCGCGGGTGGCGAATGTGTGCTCACAAGACTGCCACGCTTACGCTTGCGGGTGACGTTTGCAGTAGCCGCCGCATACAGCCCCCTTTCCAATTGCGACATTATTGACACATTTTTACCTAAAATTCATATTTGTTTTTGCACAAGCATTGCATAAACTAAGTATTATCTATATAATAAGAACTGTAAATCTAGCAACTACAGATAATTAATAATTCACTAGATTTAAGATCTTAATTAACAATTTTTTAGGTAATATAAATTATGATGAAAAAACTTTTATTAACAAGTGCCTTAGCTAGCACTATATTTACTCAATCTGTTAATGCAGGAGTGCAAATTTTTTCTAATACAGATGGCACAACCAGCAAAAATGGAACAACTGAACATTTAATAAGTAATTTAGGCTTTAATGCAACTATAAATAAAATAGCCCAGAACTTAGGAACTAACCCTAATTTTACTTCTGGAGCAGCCGGAACATTTATAGGCGGCGTCGAAATCACACAAGATATTATAGATGAAACATTTGGTCCTACCCCTGATTTAGATGATGATATTGATATCCTGGGCAAAGGACTGACAGCAGCACAAATAGACGAGCTTCAAAAAAGATATGATAATGTTAATATTTTAAAAACTGAGAATCAAAATAAATATCCTGCAATTTTAGTAAACTTCTTTAAAGATATTGAAGAAAAAGAATTTGAATTTGGCAACTTAGACGCAGAAGATATAGAAGATTTAGAAAAGTTGCAAGCTTTATTTCAACAAAACCCAGAGGCTGCAGCTCACGAAGTATTTTCTAAACTTTCAAATGGCATATTACCTGGAATACAAGAGCAAATTGAAAAAGGGAAAGATGCGAGCTACGTTCAGCAACTAATAGGACAATATGAATCTTTAGTTGAAGATGCAAATCTATCAGAAACATCTAAAATAAAAGCACAAGAGTTAATTACTAATCTAGAAGCAGCAAATGCTGCAGGCAACAAAGAGGGTGCAGCAGAAGCTACAAAAGTACTTTTACTATTAGATGACGCGAATTTAGCCATAACTAACTTCAAAAACCTAAAGGAAAAAGATATTCCGGCAATTCAGAAGCCAGATAACGCAGCAACTGATGCGTTGCTTGATGTTTCTTTATTATCTAGAAATATAATTGGCAATAGGGTTGGTGAATTTATTGGCACTACTGGCGTTGCTTCTGGCGATCTTGGCAGTAGCTTTGGCGTTTGGATTAAGGGTAATTTAGCGCAAGGAACTCAAAAAGCTCATGGTAAAATTGCTGGGTATAAATTTAATCATAAAGGCTTCACTGTAGGCGCAGATACTGGCGATGAGCACATGATTGGTCTTGCATATAGCTTGTTTAATACAGATATTCAAAATAAATCAGACAAGCGCACAAAAGAAGATGTAATGGCGCATGTTGTGACTGCTTACGGCAAGGCGGATTTAACAAATAATTTCTTTGCTAGCGGTTCGTTCTCTTACGGCTTTGCAAATATAACTAAGAAAAGAGCAGCGACTGCATCTGTGGTTATCAAAAGCAAGGCAAAAGCAGACATCATGGATGCAAAACTGATGGTTGGCTATGACTATGCCGCTCCATATAACACTCATTTAATCCCTAGCTTTGGATTCGCACATAGTGATGTTACAGTGAAGGGCTATAAAGAGAAGCATACAATTCTTGGCAGAGAAGTTGCAAAAAGAAAAGCTGCAAGAACCTCCGTTGTTGGTGGCTTAGCTGCAAAATGGAATGTTAATTATGGCGACGCTACATTCACACCAGAGGTACACGCAAACATAGATTATGCAATAAGCAATAAAAATGATGCAACAAAAATTACAGGTGTATTCTCTGGAGCTACAGTAAGCACTCCAGCTGAAAAGCAAGAGAAGCTAAGATATGGTTTTGGCACATCTGTAAAGACATTATATGCTGATATGTATGAATTTACACTTGGATATGATCTAGGACTTGCAAAGAACTTCCAGTCTCATGCAGGAACTGTTGGTCTAAGAGTTAAATTCTAGATTTAGCAAACTTATACAATTATACTGTAAATTAAAAGGAGCCATTTTTGGCTCCTTTTTTTATCGCAGCTAGCTGATGTTTATTATCTGGTCACACTCAGTGCGAAATGGTGATTTTTTTAGGCATATTCGTCATCACTAGCAAGGCCTAACCGAAGCGTGGTGATCTTTTTGGGATGAGTTCAGATGTCATTACCGCGAAGGCGGTAATCCATAGAACGCTAGCGACGAATTCTTTGCCAGCAACCCTAGATTCCCGCCTCCGCGGGAATGACAACTCACGAGACTGCCACGCTTGTGCTCGCGGGCGACGTCTCTTCTAGCGTCATGCGCGACTGACAAACTCCATATCTAATCCATTAATATCATAATTTTCTACCTGATACTATCCAATATGCATTTGTAGCTTTTTTTAAGAAATTATCTCTATCATTTAGCGCGTCAGCATCCATTGAAAAAAAGCTTTTATTGCGATCCAGAAGATGAATTTTATCACCTTTAACTTTTATAAATACCATACCATTTTTAACAATAGATGTTGTACCATCCATATTATTTTTAGAGCTAACACCATCCATGGGCACCAGAATATTCAGCACTCTGCTTGTTATGTTTATTTGCTTATCTTTATCTATCATAATTATACCCATTCTATTTAAAGTTATTTTCTGTAAACTATTGTATCAATTTTACTAACTTAAAGCAAGGCTTTTAGTTAAAATAATTTAAATTTTTTACTCTAGGTTAATTTAACAGGCCCATGCGTAGCTTTAAAATTGAAAGTATTCATATTAAAATATATAATAATCTATTCACTTTCACCCGAAAGATGGGCCTCTTCACCTTCATACGAATTGCTTGCGCCCGAAATGTCATAAGACGCATAATCTGACAAAATATTGCCCGAATCTTCAGCCATTTGATCTGCAGTTTTGCTTGGTACATTTTCAATTGGTATGTTCTTATTGCACCTGATTGCGTTGCTAGCTTTTTCATGACTTACTTCCTTTTCGAAGATTATTAATTTTTTGCCATCAGAATTTATGTAAACTTTTTCATTACATAAGCGAGCAGAGTGATTTATTTTAAGCTCATAAAAATTTCCAAATTTTTTAATGCCATTTGCTCCTATAGCAGTTGCTGCAAAACCTTTTTGCAAGGATTGTTCGTATACCTCCTGATGCTCAAAGCTAATATCTTTGGCAAGCATTGCATATTGATTTTTGCCAAGATATACTACATTTTGTGCAGATGACTCAATCATCTCGTCATTAAGTAGCCAGCTTTGCATATTTTGATCCGATTGATTGCTATCACATCCATCGCTAGTCTTTTCTTCATTTGTTTGATTATGACCAATAAAATCAGACCAAAAATTTACCAAGCTTTTCACTTCCAAAGAATGATAATGCTTCTTTATATTGATAAATTTAGATATTTGCTGGACTGCCGAATCTATGCTGTACTCTTCATTATTTATTATATTAATAAATAATTTAGTTATTTTTTCTTGAACTTTATTTGCAATATTTTTAGATTGGTTTAGTATTTTAAGGCTAGAGGCAGCAGCCTGCTCTATGGTAAGAGATTCATTTGTATAATCATCTAAACTCTTTGCAAAGCACTCCCTGCCCTCTTTGTTCATCTTCAATAATTGTTTTAATGAAACCTCTTTGCTATTAAGTAATTTTACAATATTATTATCTGTAAAAACTTCAAATAAATCAAGATCTTTGCATTTCACATCTTCTTTTTCATGTTTTTTATAGTAAGTAGCTAGATTTTCAGTAAATTGCGCTATTTTTTGAAATGCAGACTTATTCCCAAGCTTATTTATTAAATCCTTGAAACTATATGAATTATTCGAAATAATTAAATCTAAATTTTGATCTATCATATTAGTAATAGAATCAATTTTATAATCATCTAGCAATTCAAGAATTGAGCTAACATCTATTTTTTGACTGCGCACAAGATTGATTAAATATTTATTAGATAAAATATTGATCGCTTTAGTTAAATTATGCTCAGCTAAAATGTTTTTTACAAAATTAAAACCCAAAAACTCATAGGCTATTTTTTGTTTAAAATAATTTTTTATAGTATTTTGCTGTTTTTTATTATAGTCATTAAACAAATCCTGTATATCCATGTAGATCATTTCATCATCTACCATCCACTTGCTTAATTGTTTCGATTGGCATACTAATTCTATAATATCATTTTCTGCATCACCTAAATTTTCAAGCATTTTTGCATTTGCATAATGGGAGTTGCTAATTTTTTGTAATTTAACAATATCTGTATTATTGACGATATACATCAATTCTTTTTGGTTATATTCAGGAAATTTTTTGCTAAAATCAATAAAAATTTCCCTATGCTTAGGATCTATATTTATTAAATTCATAACATCCTGATTTATTTCATTTATATTATTCTTATCGAAAAAATTATCACTGAACAGTTTGTTAAATAATGATGCATCTAATTTTGCAAGATTTTCCACTAAATCAACAAATCCATCTTCTTTAATCAAATCTTTAATGGATTGTTTTTTAAATATATTTTGTATTTTTGTAAAATCTTGGTGCATTAATTGCCAAAATTTCTTTTGAAATAATAGCAAGCCAAGATCTTTATAATTTTTTTCCCTAAAACAATATGCAATATGCGCAATATTTTGATTTTGTAAATTAATTGCATTATCTTGCTTGCCATATTCAATTAACCTCGCCCCAATATTTGCAATTTCTTTTATGTTACTACCAAGCTTTTTGATATCAATCTGCTTAACATATTCAGTTATAAACAACTCATTAATAACATCAATATCTTTATTAACAGTTTGCTTCATAAGTTGTTTTTTCTTAGAATTCTTTTTCTTTTTGCTTGGAGAATAGCTTAAATTCTTAAAATGATTAATATCCAAAATATTAGACTCTAATAAAAAGAATGCTTTTTGAAAAGAGTCACTTTGAGAGCTAGCTTCAGCAGGCAAAATCTTTGCAAGCGTTGCTATCACCTCAATAAACTCTTCAGTAACTTGCTCTTCTTCTAATAAAAGATTTAATAATTTTTTATTTGCAAATATAATTTTTAGACTGTCTGGCTTTTGTTTAGCTAGCTGCTGATTATTATTATTATCTTTCACAAAATTCTCTATTTTAAAAAAAGCTTTTATGTCATTTAAGATATAATGCAGCATATCATCTAGATGCATATATCGAACAGTCTGAAGATCACCTTCCTCGATGTAATATTTTACTGCAGCTAAACCATATTTCATTTTATCTAGCAATGTTTTTGGAGGCTCTATATCTGAATAAGCAAATGTATTTTCTACAATTTCAAGTGCTTTTTTTGCATTTTCTGTTCTTTTTTGAATATCAATATTTATTTTAATATCAGGGCAGTGATCTTCAAATTCTTCGAACAAATAATTTTTTTGGATATATTCATTTTTCAGCAACTCCATAAGATTATTAAATTGTTCATAATTGCATTTTTTTTCTGTAAATTTTTGCAATAGATAATTAAACTCATTTGCTGTCTTTTTTTGTTCTTCAACTGTTGTTGTTAAACTAATAAAAGATTCTTTTATTTGCTCTGGTCTTGATTTTAAATTCTTCTTGCGTTTGACGTATTTTTTTATGTCATCATATAAATATGTAAGATCAAATTTATTGAACGCCAAAGTGCACAGAGAAGATACGCATCCATCATTATTCAAATTTGTAAATTCTTTAATTTTTTTATAAGACAATGCAAAATTTATATCTTTGTGCTTACATATGCTGAACAATGTCATTTGTTTGTCTGTTGTGATGTGATACCCTTTGCGATATGTTTCAGACTTTTCCTTTTCTATTGCCGAAAAATATGCATAAAATAAAGCTGTTGCCCCGCCTTGTCCAACAGCATTAACATCTGCATTAGGGTGTTTTAATAGAGCTTTTACAAGCGGCAGATTTGAAGCATAGCTTGCTTTTGTTAGGGGAGTTTGTCCTTCTACTAAATTAAATTCTAAATCTTCGCGGCTTTCTATTAAATCAATTGCCAAGTCAAATTTTTCTTCTTCAAGTAAATAATCAATAAAATTATATTTTTGATTTTTATTGTCTCCGCCCTTATCTACAAATGTAAAATTAATATCTATTTTTGGATGTTTATATAATACTTTGAGTTTTTCATGATTTTCATCATTATCTGCAAAAGCAAATAATGTTCTAGTATCTTCACTGCTCACTTTAGTGTTTGGGTGGTCTAGCACTAATTTAATCAGCTCTGCGTTAACATCTTCATAATTAAGCAAGCAGAGTAAAAAGCTTAAACCTTTGGGAGTTTTAATATTTGTATTTAATTCCTTATATTCAAGCAAAACTTTAGCAGCTTTGTATTTTTTAGAGGCGATTGACAATTCTAATGCATTTTTAAACTCCCCTGCTTTCTCATTGATTAATTCGGGCTTTAAATTTATTATCTGCCTTATATGGTCTGCATTTTCTGCATAACATGCCATAACAATCCCTGTATACCCTTTGCCATCAACAGAATCAATTAATTTAGGGCGGTATTTTGCAATTAATACAGCGTATCTAGAGTCCGTTACAGAGCAAGCATAGTGAAAAATATTGATTTGACCATTAATGATATCCTTATCTTTTAAAATAGGGTTTTGCAATAAAGATTCTAATATTTCTGTATTCTTTAGTGTAATAGCACTTACGAACAATTCAAATACAAACGAACTGGATAATTGATCTTTATTTTCTTCTAGTAATCTATTTATTCTCTTTGCATTATAATTTTTAAATACATTCCTAAAACTTTCTAGTACAGATTCTGCATCTTCTTTTATTTTCATTTTCTAGCGCCCTAATATAATAAATTAATAATCTTCAGAAAAATACTATAATTATTAACTTTTGTCAACCAAGAGGTGACGCATACTAACTTTAAATCTTAATCTATACATATATTTTGCAAAAAATAATTCATAACCTTTAAGCTATAATCTTTTAAATTAACATTAAATTCAAGTTGACTTTTGTACAATAAAGCGTTATTTTGGAAACTATTCAAACAATTTTTATTTAAAAACAAAGAATTATATATTTATTATGAGCACAAAAAAATATCCATTAATGCCAAAAGCTACGGCTGTTTGGTTAATCGAAAATACTGCATTAACCTTCAAACAAATTGGCGAGTTTTGCGGAATACATGAGCTAGAAATAAAAGGTATTGCAGACGGCGAAGTTGCAAGCAGCGTAATGGCGGTGGACCCAGTAACTTCAGGACAACTTAGCCAAGAAGAGATAGAAAAATGTAGCAAAAATCCTGAAGCAAGCTTAAAATTGCAAACTAATGCAACATATGATGAGCTGTGCAAAAAGAAGAAAAAAGTCACTAAATATACTCCAATCGCAAGGCGCCAGGATAAACCAGATGCAGCATTGTGGCTGCTTAAAAATATTCCAGATATAAAAGATGCTGATGTTATTAAGCTAATTGGAACTTCAAAAAGCACTCTTGAGTCTATAAAAACAAAAGCGCATTGGAATATGACAAACATCGTGCCAAAAGACCCCGTTTTACTTGGACTTTGTAGCCAAGCTGATCTTAACAATATTCAAGAAAAAACTAGATTAGCAAACGAGAACAAATAAAAAAAAAAAAAATAATATTGTATTTTATTGTTATATTGAATATGATAGTGAACAGTTTAATTGTTAACACTAAAAAAAGGTAACATTTTATGTTAGATGGATTTAAAAAATTTATATTGCGTGGTAACGTAGTAGACATGGCAACTGGTATTATAATTGGAGCTGCTTTTTCAGCAATCGTAGCATCCTTTGTGAAAGATATCATTACCCCGCCAATGGGCATGCTACTTGGCGGCGTTGATTTCAAAGATTTATTCGTTGTAATCAAAGAAGGATCTGTTGCTGCACCATACGCGACTCTAGAAGCTGCTCAAAACGCTGGTGCTGTAACCATTAATTATGGTATGTTTATCAATTCCTTAATTTCTTTTGTTATACTTGCAGCTGTTGTTTATTTTGTAATACTCAAAGTTGTACACATGTTCGACAAAATAGAGGAGGAAGAAGAAGCAAAGCCGGCGGAGCCAAGTTCTGAGGAGAAATTACTAGCTGAAATCAGAGACTTATTAAAGAAATAAAAATATTATTTTTTTTAATTTTCTTCATAGGGTAATTATATAAATCAAGCGCGCAAGTAAAAATTTTATTTAGCATTGCGCGCTATTGTAAATCTAAGTCCTGCGTGAGAATTAGCTAAGTGAGTACTACATAAAATAGGCTCTACTTGAGACAATGACCCCGCATAAACGGGGGTTAAATTTACAATATCAAAAACAAGCCATAAGAATAAAACAGCTTTCAAAAAAATAATTATAACACAATAAGTAATTCTAATGACAAAAAACAAAGAACAAAAATCTGAATTTAAGTCCTTATTGTGGATTTTTATAATCGCTCTTATCATCAGAACTTTTATATTTGAATTATTCTATGTTCCAACTGGATCTATGAAAGAAACTATACTAGAAGGAGATTATATCTTCTCAACTAAATACAGCTACGGATACAGTAATTACTCCTTTCCTTTTTACCCCAACATTATCGAAGAACGGAGCATGGAATCTTTACCAAAACGTGGTGACGTAGTAATCATGCAACCGCAAGAAAATATCAGTCCAACTAGATATATTAAGAGACTTATAGGCATTCCAGGGGACAAAATTCAAGTAAAACAAAATTTGATTTATATCAACGATACGCCTATTAAGCGTGAAAATAAAGGTGTAATTACTAATGAGCAAGGCAAGAAATTCATCAAATTTCTTGAAACCCTACCAAATAATGTAAGCTATTATTCATATAAAGATACAACCCCCCCTAATCATTTGCATACTAATGATAGTAACTTTGGTCCTTATTTTGTACCGCAAGGACATTATTTTTTTATGGGCGATAATAGAGATCATTCTGGTGATAGCAGATTTCAGCTGGGTATGGTACCATTTAAGCGCCTGATTGCTAAAGCACAATTTGTATTATTTTCTAATTCAACAATGATGTTTTATTCTGAGAAAACCTATTCAGATCAATTTAAAAGAATTGCTAAATGGTTCATCTCATTCAGGCTACGTTTTTTCACTAGCATGTATCAATCACGTGGATAGTTAGCAGATGATTTGCAAGAAAAAAATGGATTTCATAAAACTAGAAAAAAATTTAAATTATCATTTTAAGAATAAAGATATATTAATTGAAGCGCTATCACACCCATCACTAAAGCAGCATGATGCATCTGTAAAACATTACGAAAAACTAGAAATATTAGGTGACTCCATTATTGGCTTTCTAGTTACAGAATATATATACAAAGAAGTAGCAAATATCAATGAAGGTGATATTGCTAAAATAAAATCTTATGCCGTATCTAAAGATAATCTTAGTAAGATTGGCACTGATTTAAAACTTGCAAATTACATTATCATGACAGAAGGCGAGGAAGCTTCCGGCGGAAGAGATAATGTTAACAATATCGAGAATGCTCTAGAGGCTCTTGTCGCTGCAATTTATTTAGATAGCGATATGAATATTACTAGAAAAATAGTTATTAATTTGTGGCAAGATAGTTTAATTAATACGGATGTTGCAAATATTGACCCAAAATCTACATTACAAGAATTACTTCAAAGCAAAGGAATGGACGCCCCTGAATATATAATCAAAAACCAAAAAGGCTCTGCCCATATGCCTACATTTACTATAGAACTCAGAACTATGCTAGGAATGACTGAGGCTAGTGGTAAGTCAAAAAAAGAAGCTGAAAAACTAGCGGCAAGAAAACTATTAAAAAAACTAAAATAATACAAATTAATGACAAAAAAATTACAAAAATTCCTATCGGTGTGTATTATTGGCAAACCAAATGCTGGTAAATCTACATTACTTAACAGAATTATTGGCGAAAAAATTTCTATAGTAACCCCAAAAGTACAAACTACGCGCTCTATAATTACAGGCATTGTTACTCTAGATGATGTTCAACTTGTGCTGTACGACACACCGGGAATATTTGAGCCCAAAAAAAAGCTAGAAAAAGCTATGGTTAGGTGCGCTTGGTCTAGTCTTGGCAATGCTGACATTGTTGTACTGATTATTGATAGCACTAAAAAAATAGATGACATGACACGTCAAATTATTCAGCGCATAATAGAGTCTGGTAAAAAAATAGTTTTCTTAATGAATAAAACAGATCAAAAATCTAAGTTTTACATGGATAATATGTTATTTGCTGAAAATTCACAAAAAAACGCGCGTATTTTTAACATATCAGCTTTAAATGGCAATGGCGTTGACGCATTTTTAAATTATTTAAAAGATAATGCAAAAATATCTTCATGGGCATATGACCAGCAAGATATGACTAATTTACCTTCGCGCTTCTTAAGCAATGAAATAACAAGGGAGCAGTTATTTTTAAAAATGCAGCAAGAAATACCTTATAATTTAACAGTTGAATGCGAAAGCTGGAAACAGCAAAATGATGACTCTGTTAAAGTTAACCAGATCATTATTGTTGCCAGAGATTCACATAAAAATATGATAATAGGCAATAAAGGCTCTATGATAAAAGAAATTGGACAAGCTTCTAGAGCAAATATTGAAAAACTAATTGGCAAAAAAATTCATCTGTTTCTTTTTGTAAAGGTCCGAAAAAACTGGGAAGATAATCCGGAGCATTTGCATAATATGGGGTTATAGGTATTTAAACTTTAGTCTCAAATTATTTCTAATATAGCTAACATTAATACTCCTAATAATAAATTATAAAAAACCTTATTATGCCATATATTCTTACTATTGTTTTGATTTTTTTTGCTAATCAAGCAATTGCCTCACCTAGTTTTAACTGCGCTAAAGCTACAAACAATATAGAAAAAATTATTTGTAGAAATAAGAATTTAGGGCAGCTAGATAATTTACTTAACAAAATATTCCGTAAAGCGTTGCAAACAGAGGCTTCAAAAAAAATACAGCAAGAACAATTAGCATGGCTAAAAATACGAAATAAAGATCAAAATAATAATGATATACAACATATTGAATCATTATATGAAAACAGAATACGTAATCTTTTGCGCGATAAAGCAGTTCGCAACTTTATTCTAAATGATAGTTTTTTACACAAGAATTTCATTGAAAAAGTTCAAAAAAATCAATATCTAATGCTCTTTGCATCTATTGCCTGCATGGAAGATGAAGAAATTGACAGGGGAACAAACAATTTTGACCTGTATAATGGCCCAATATCTCTTATGATAAAAAGGATCAAATCTATGAAAATCTCACCGAATAAATTAGCAGTTTTTGTGTCAGATCATGAGAGCAACAGTGCAGTAGCTTATTCAGGGTTTGTATTTGAAAAAACGAGAGATAAAATAATAGTAAAAAAACTTATGTTACCTATTACAAAAAACAATAAGAATAAAATTGTACTTAATAGCTATAACTGTCATTTTAATGAGGACATGCAAACCATTTACTGCGATATTCCACGCATATGGAAAATTGTAAATGAAAAAATAGCACTACAGAAAAAGCGTTGAAATTCTTGATATTTATGTAATAAATCTACTATAGCCGCGCTACTTTAAAGCTCTGGAGCATCAGCATCTCCAGAAATTTCTACTTCTGCAAATAATTGCTTTATTGCCAATGTATTTTCTGATACGGGCTGGTTAGCTATAAATTCAAGCGGCGATGGCCCTTGATCGTTTCTCGGTTGGAAATTTATTTTCCAGATAGGTTAAATCTTACTAATGCACAACATACAAGAACAGACTCTCTAATTTTTTTTCTAATGTAACAATTGAATTTAGTATAATTTACGAAATAACTTGAATGTATATTATTCTAGGTAGAGTATAGAAATTTATTATACAAGAGAATTTTACCTGCCCATTTTTGTTATCAATGAATTTTCTTTTAAATGGTCATTTTCTGGTGTATTTACTAAAAGAGGAAATGTAAGATAAAAATCCATATATTTAGAAATTAATAAATCAGAGTAAACACAATCAATGGTATTATTAAACTCTGGAATTAGTTTTTCTAATAGTTTTTTAGCCCCTTCATAAGATATTATATATGATATAGCATACCAAACTGGTTTGTTCATAGGTTTGACTTTTTTTACCATATGATTATTATTATTTATATTATATAAAATCTGATTATCCATTGGGTTACCTCCTAAATATAAAAAATCTATCTCGTCAAAAAAATTATCTAGTATATAAGATAGCTTTTTATCAAAATCACCAATCAGTTCAGCATCATCTTCTAAAATTAAAGAATATTCGATTTTTTCTCTTACTATCTTCTGTAAAATTTCAATATGACTAACTGTGCAACCAATTTCGCCAGCGGTAAGATATTTATTTCTATCATTTTTAGCTGGGCTATAAATATTTGCACTGCCCTTAGTTATTATTTCATATTTTTTCTCAGGATTGAATTTAACTTTTCCATTTTTTAGACCCTCTCCCTTAAATTTAACACCACTATCTTTTTCTATGATATCAGTAGCATATCCATCAACAGCGCTAAACTTTTGATGCTTTAAGCCAAATTTATCAAGTTGGTTTTTAATAAAATCATATCTCTCAGGAGTTCTATCTAAGCTAATAACAAATATTTCTAAATCTTGCAAAGTTAATGATTTTGGCTTTGAAAGCTCAACATCACCATTTATTATAATTTTTCTTTCGATTGCTCTTGGAACAGGAACCACTTTGTAATATTTTTTTCTTACCATATTAGAAATAATAAGAGATGAAGTAATAGAAGCTATAACTATTAAAAACAATATTTTTTTAGATAGATTAATCATACTAAGATACCTTACAACTGTGATAATTTATTATAATCGTAGTCTAACTAATTCCATATTAAAGTCAAGATTTTTTGTGTACAACGAATTATTACATAATAAATAAAATTGAAATACTCTAAATTTGCTATAACTGTCATTTTAATGAGGACATGCAAACCATTTACTGCGATATTCCACGCATATGGAAAATTGTAAATGAAAAAATAGCACTACAGAAAAAGCGTTGAAATTCTTGATATTTATGTAATAAATCTACTATAGCCGCGCTACTTTAAAGCTCTGGAGCATCAGCATCTCCAGAAATTTCTACTTCTGCAAATAATTGCTTTATTGCCAATGTATTTTCTGATACGGGCTGGTTAGCTATAAATTCAAGCGGCGATGGCCCTTGATCGTTTCTCGGTTGGAAATTTATTTTCCAGATAGGTTAAATCTTACTAATGCACAACATACAAGAACAGACTCTCTAATTTTTTTTCTAATGTAACAATTGAATTTAGTATAATTTACGAAATAACTTGAATGTATATTATTCTATGTAGAGTATAAAAATTTATTATACAATGGTACTATAATTTATTATTTTAGTTTCAGAAGATGAAGCAACTATACTCATACAAATACAAAACTATTTAAAATAAGAATGTTCTTTATGGATGATGATTGTTTTAATTCCAAATTCAAATATATGATTTAATTTTATCTAATCAATATCAAGTAACTATATAAAGGTAGTGACAGTTTATTTTTTGACTTATACACTATCACATCACTGCTAGCTTAAAGCTAACGAGTAAACATAATAGCTTTAAAATAGTCTTTAAGGAGGTAATCCAGCCGCAGGTTCCCCTACGGCTACCTTGTTACGA
>JAHDEH010000021.1:2635-22433 GCA_020628955.1 Alphaproteobacteria bacterium | reverse complement strand
GAAGAAGGTATGGAAAAGGGTATCCAAAGAGGTAGAGAGGAAGAAGCAAAAATCATTGCTAAAAACATGTTAGAAAAAAATGCAGATCCAAGTTTTGTCTCTGGCGTTACTGGCCTCTCTATAGCGGAAATATTAAAAATTAAAGTAAATTAAAGTAAAAATAAGGATATATATTATGTCAGGGGCAGTGATCGAACTTATTATATTTGCAGCAATTGCTTTTATATTAGTTAGCAAATTAATTTCAATTTTAGGACAAACTTCAGAAGAAGATAAGAGTGTGTTTGGCGAAGATTCTAAAATTAAAGATGTAACAAATACTGATTTTACAAAAAAAATGAAGCAAAAAGCTGAAATTATAAAGCCTAAATTTGGCAAAGCCAGCTCTAGTATGCTTAAAAAAATTGTTGTGCCATCGCAGTTAAAAGAAGTGGAAACTGGTCTTGCTAGTATTTTACAAAAATTGCCTGCTTTTAATATTCATAAATTTGTTAGCAACTCAAAGATTGCCTTTGAAATGATTCTAGAAGCTACTTACAAAGAAGATGACGAAGCTCTTGAAGATTTAATAGATAGAAGATATTTAAATGAATTTTCTGAAAAAAGTAGTTCATATGGAGCTCCAGGCAACTTGTCAAAAACAGAGGTTTTAGTTTCAGAAATTTATACATTTGGGAATAATATATTTATAAAAATATTATTTTCAGGTAAAAATTTAACAAATAATATAGAAAATTTACAAGAGGAATGGACTTTTACAAAGAGTGTATTAGACTCTAGTCCTAAGTGGCATTTAAGCAATATTGATATGGTAAATTAAAATAAATTACATGAAATATATATTAATAAGCGTAATAAAATTTTATCAATATTTCATTTCTCCTCTTCTGCCAGGAAGGCATTGCAAGTTTTATCCTACCTGCTCTGATTATGCAAAAAAATCCATTAAAGAACAGAATATATTTAAGGCGATTATATTAATAATTTGGCGGATTTTGCGCTGCAACCCTTTTTCTAAAGGAGGATATGATCCTGTAATTAAAAGGTAACTATATGTCTAATTTAGATAATAATCATTCAGGCAAGGAGGTTATCAAAAATTCCCTAGTCGAAGCTCCCGAACTGCCTGGCGTCTATAGAATGTTAGATATAGATAAAAATATTATATATATAGGTAAAGCAAAAAATTTAAAAAAACGTTTGTCTCAATATACTTTGGCCGTTGAGGGCAAAACAAAAATAATGGTCTCTTTAGTTTGCAGCATTGCATATAATATTACCAGCTCAGAGTCTGATGCTCTTATGCTTGAGGGGCAATTAATCAAAAAATTTAAGCCAAAATTCAACATCTTATTAAAAGATGACAAATCATTTCCTTACATAAAACTAAGGACTGATCATCAATATCCACAACTTTCAAAATTTAGAGGCAAAAATTTGAAAGATGGCAAATATTTTGGTCCCTTTGCATCACCCAAACATGTTGATACTAGCATATTAGAGCTGCAAAAAATATTTAAGCTCAGGACATGTTCAGATACTTATTTTGAATCGCGCGCAAGACCTTGCCTTCAATACCAAATCAAGAGATGCAGCGGTCCATGCACAGGCAAAATATCAAAAGTAGCTTACGCAGATTCAGTCAGAGAAGTTAAGGCCTTCCTACTAGGAAAAAACAAAGAGCTCCATAAAGAGCTGTCGAATAAAATGCAGCAATTAAGTGATGATATGGCATTTGAAGAAGCTGCTGAAATTCGTGATAAATTAAAAGCGCTCAGCTACATTCAAATGAAATCTGAAACATCTCACAATTTAAAAGATGCTGATATTATTGCCGCATATAGACAAAATGGCGAATTTTGCATTCAGCTTTTTATGTATAGATCCAGCCAGCCATGTGGAAATCAACCATATATTCTAGAGCACACGAGCGAGGATGAAACAGAATCCCACGCTATTGCAGCTTTTCTGATACAATTATATCAAACAAAAACTCCACCAAAGGAGATATTGCTAAGCCATGAAGTTGAAGATATAGTAAATTATAAAAAAGTTTTTAAAACACTACATAATGTTGATATAAAATTTACAACCCCCAAGCTGGGGCCTAAAAAGAAAATAATGGAAAATGCTATACAAAATGCAGAACTTGAGCTTAAAAAACATTTAAAAATTTCCGCAAAAAATAATGCAGCACTTACTTCTGTTCAAAAATTATTCAACCTACCCTCGCCTATTAAGCGTATAGAAGTATATGATAATAGCCACATTCAAGGTGCGCATGCAATAGGCGCCATGGTAGTTGCTGGAGTAAATGGATTCGATAAAAAAGAATATCGCCTATTTAATATCAAAGATTCAGGCACCAGTAAACATGGCGGCGATGACTATGCAATGATGCGAGAAGTATTAACGCGCAGATTTAAAAGGTTAAAAACAGAGCCACATAGAAAACCAGATTTATTGATTATCGATGGTGGCAAGGGGCATATGAGCACCGTGCATAATTTAATGCAAGAACTCCAAATTAATATTCCTTTTATATGTATGGCGAAAGGAGTTGACAGAAATAGCGGCAGAGAACAGTTTCACAGACCCGGGCAAGAAAGTTTTACCCTTGATAAAAACCTTGGCACCATGAAATATTTGCAGATATTAAGAGACGAAGTTCATAATTTTGCCATAACAAGCCACAGAAAAAAAAGATCTTCTAATATCAAAATATCATCGCTAGATGCAATTCCAGGCATCGGAGCTTCGCGCAAAAAAGCACTATTATCATATTTTGGGTCGTATAAAGCAATAACAGAAAGTTCAGAAGACGAAATCGCTAAAGCAGATGGTGTAAGCAAAAACCTAGCTAAGATTATTTACGAAGCAATCCATAAGTGATTTGGTAAGCATCCATTTTCTTTTAAGACAATAATTTTTAAATAAAAAATAATATATTTCTAATTAATTGCTCAAGATATGCAAAAAACACAACTCCGCACATGCATAAAGTAATGCTCAAAATCATAAATTGCGGTAGCTTTTCTTCCGCCTTATGCTTACTACTGACTATTCGCTTTGTATTTTTGTATTTGCTTGACTCATCAAAATATGGCTTTAACCTCAGATGCAGAATAAATTCTTCTGATGTTGGTCTATAAATAAAGATAAGAATTTTCAGCATATATAGCGCAGAAAATAATGTGCTTATACCAATTATTGACATAACTAAGAAATTATTTGCCTCAGCTGCCGCAAGCATTATATAGAATTTACTTATAAAACCAGCAAATGGTGGCACGCCAATCAAAGACAGCCCTGCTATAAGCATAACAAAACTTGTTTTTGGCATTGTATCTCTAATACCTATCAGATCCTTGATATCATATGAGTTTTTTACGCTATATATATTTCCAGCAGCATAGAAAATACAAATCTTTGTAAATGAATGCGATATCATATGCAAAATTGCAGCACTAAAACCTTTTGGAGTTAGCAAAAAAGCGCTTACTAGAGCGATACTTAATTGATTGATGGTTGAATATGCCAATACCATCTTTACTTTAGTGTAACGAATTGCCTGGAAGGAGCTATAAATAATAGTTATCATCGGCAATATTACCAGCCAGTTAAAATCAGAGAAAAGCTCTGCTAAATATTCAAGCCCAAATGTGTAATATAATATTTTATATATACAAAACAGGCCCGTCTTAACCACTACAACAGCATGTAGCAAAGCGCTAACTGGATAGGATGCAACCATTGCTGCAGGCAACCAGCTATGGAATGGATAAATTGCCGCCTTTGCGCAGCCTGCAATTAGCATTACTAGAATAATAATTACATATTGATCTGCTATGACTCCTTTTATTATTCCTCCGCTGACAAAATCCCCGTGCCCTGCATATGTATATATAATAATAAGTGCAGGCAAAAATAACATAAGCGCACTAATCATCAATATTTTCAAATATTTAAACAACCCTTCAATTGAGTATTTATTTGGATTATGTGCAATTAGTGGAATCGTACACAATGTCAGTATTTCATAGCCAATAAACATGGTAAATAAATTTCCTGACAAAGCAATTAAACACCCAATTAATACGCATAAATTCAAAAAAAACAAAAATCTACTGCTGTTATTGATTTCATTAATATGCAGGAATTTAATAGTGTATAGCAAAGCGCAAAACCATAAAGCAGCCAGCATTGTAAAAAATATTAATCCAAGAGGCTCTGCATGAAGTGCTATGCTGTAATGCCCAAAGGATGCAATAATAATTGGTTCACCTGGGTTATACAAAAATGCATAATCCACGCCAATTACTGAAATCAAAAATAAAAAACTGAAACATAGAAGCGCTAAACTCCTGTTGGTACTATCCTGCTTTGAAATAAAAGGAGTTACTAAATTAATTGAGCCAATAAAAAGACTTATAACAATCAATATATTTACCGAAAAATTTTCTATTATCATAAATTATACCAAAATAGATTTTGAATATTCATTAAAGCAACCTATTATTTGGTTGAAATATATCATTGTTAAAAATTGACAAATAACAATAAGATAGAAGCCACTCATGTTAGTTTTAATAGTGGCAATCCCGCTATCTTTATTTGTAAAAAACAAACATTTAATAATTTTTAAATGATATAATAATGCAAAAACTGAACTTATTGTAATTACTATGAAACTCAAAATCATTTGTCTCTTAAGCATTGCTTCAAATATTTTAATTTTCAATAAAAACATGCTACTCAGTGGTAAACCAGCGCTAAACATCAAGGACATAAATATAAAAACATATTGAGCTTTAGTGAATTGCAGTGCTTTAAAATTACTAATATTTAAATTCACTACTCTATGCTGAATATGGGCTAGCAAAGTAAATAGCGCAACCTTATTAAGAGCATCAAAAAATATTAATAAGCTCATCACCTTAAAATATTCTTCTACTGTAAGAAGCAGAAAAATATAACCAATTTGCGAGCAAGTAGAATATATTATAATAGTCTTAATATTTTTAGCGTTCATTGCAAAAAAAGTACAAATAACTATAGTAGCAAACGACATTGGCAGTATAAAGACATTAAAACTAGCTTGTATTAATTTTATATCAATAGAAAAATGCACAAAACGCACAATAATATATATTCCAATAGCACTTGAAATTGCCGCTATATAAGTTAAGATGATTGGAGGAACAGAATTATAAGCACGAATCATCCAAAAATGCATAGGAAAAAAAGCTGTTTTTAAAATAGCCCCGCATAAAAAGAAACTAATAGCAATTATGGTAATATTATTATTACCTTGAGAGTTTTGAGATAAGATATATTTAATATCACTAATATTTAAGCTGCCAGTTAAATATAGCAAAAAGCCTATACCTATTAATATTAAGGTTGCGCCAATAGTGCCCATTACTAAATAATCGAAAGCTCCAACAAGCGCTTTGCTAGACCTCCCCATAGCCATTAAGACATATGTAGCAAGCGAAGAAATTTCTATAAATACATATATATTAAACATATCATTACTAGACAGCATGCCAACATAACCAGTATGGGCGAATAAAAGTGCTGCATAGAAAAAATGCTGGCGCTCTGCGGCTAAATAATCCAAAACACTTAGCTGAATAAGCTGTTTACCAAATATCAATAAAAATAGCAGAGTTATATTAATAAATAAAATAATAGGTAAGTTTAAGTTATCTAGCCTATATTCAATTCCCACCGGAGCTTCAAAGCCACCAAATACATAAGAGATAGAGCTTGCATCATCTATAAGTAAATAAAAAACTACAATTGAATTTACTAGAATTGTAGTACAACTAATTACCCAAGCAATATTTTTCCTAAAAGATAAAGCAGATAGCAGCCCCCCAAAAAGCGGTAATATTATCTGCAAAGCTGGTAAATTATTTATCATATTTATATTAAATCTTTATTTTGTATTTTTTGGCAATCTATAATTAATCTCTGATTCAGATATGGTGCCATAGGTTTCTTTAATTTTTTTACATATTGCAAGTCCTACAGAAAGTGTAGCAAAACCAACAACTATAGCTGTCAGCATCAGTACATGGGGCAAAGGACTTGAATAGCTATATTCACAATTTGGGTTTGATGCACAGATATCTATTGGCACAATACCACTACTGGCTTTACTTATTCCAATGAAAAATATCAAAACAGAATTTTGAAAAATAGATAATCCTATAATTTTTTTTAAGTAATTATCTGCAACAAGCATAATATACAGGCCGCTTATAAAAACAAATAATCCAACAAAATAAATAATATAATGCATATAATAAACTATAACCCTCTACTCTTGCAGCAATTGATAAATTAAATACATCACGGAAGAAACAGTGATCCCAACGCCAATTTCAATTAAGAAAATACCCAAATGCTGACCATGTATTTTTGAATGCAATAGAACGCTGTAATTCAAGAATTTATCACCTAATATCAATGAGATAAGTCCCGTGCTTGCATATAACAACACTCCCATAACAGAGCATATAATCAATATCTTTTCAGATATTGTGTTAGCCAATTTCTTTTTCCCATAAATTAATTCATAGCCAATTAAACCGCTTGCAAATATTACGCCAGCTTGAAAACCGCCGCCTGGCGAAACTTCGCCATTTAACTGGATATAAAATGCATATAGAAAAATAAATCCTATGATAAAAGAAATAATTTGTTTTAAAATTAAAAAAGATTTAAGCATTTTTTTTACCCCTCTTACCTAAAATAAGCATAACTCCAATGCCAGCAATTAAAATCACAGCAGTTTCCCCGAGCGTGTCAAAGCCACGATAGCTGGCAAGAATTGCAGCTACTATAGATGGTATAGCAATATCTTTCTTAGTATTTTTAATATAATGATTACTTAAATGCTGGTGAAGAGCAGTTGAATCGTCTCCATAACTTGCGAATTCTAGGCATGCGTATAAAATTACAGCTGCAAATATTGCACAAATTAACAAAGCCGCAGTCTTTTTGCCTTTGCTTGCTTTAATTGAATCTTCGCCGCATGTTTGCGCTACATTGAGCAACACGCAAGTTGAAAAACAGGCGCCAAGCGCAACTTCTGTCATTGCAACATCAGGGGCGTCCATAAGTAAATAGCATATACTGATCAGCACGCTAAATAAAGATAGTAATATCACAGAATTTAGCAAATTATTTGATTTAATAGATTTTACGCACACAAAGCAAAGCATCAATCCAAATAGAACAAGTAATATTTCACTAATATTAAAATCTAATTGCGTTGGCAGGATAAAGAATTCAAGCATACCTACTATTTAACCCTCCCTTGTTTATCAACTTTGAATAATAATGATGCTCTGCCAATTGCGTTTGTAGATACTGGGTTTAAAATTATAATTAATATTATTATCAATATAATTTTAAAAATCGAAATGTAACTATCTTGCATCATTGCAAAGCCAACAAGAGCAACAGGGATTCCGCAGCAATCAATTACGCTAGCTGCATGTATTTTTGCATAAAAGCCTAGAAATCTGTACATTCCAATAATGCCAGACAATATAAAAAAACATCCAACAAATACCAAAAACCATCCTAATAATAATAAAATATTCATATAGCTCCAACATATTTTAAACGCCCACATCATTTCTACTACATGCCACTTCTAAGCGCAAGAAAAATATAGGATATTTTAGATTTATATGTTATAAATCATAATATGATATATAAAATATGCATCAAACTATGATTTTAATTATAATTTTTTCTTTGCTTACTGTTCTTTCACTTATTTTTGGTATTTTATCAATGACTCTTGGAAAGGAATTTAAAAAGAAATATTCAACAAAACTAATGTATGCCCGCGTTACAATGCAAGCATTGGTAATTATTTTGTTACTAGTAATGCTTTATGACTAGAGAATGACGGTAAACGCCACTAGCGATTAGGTTTAGCAACTTGGCATCTGGTACCATGTTATTCCCGCGCAAGCGGGAATGCACTTTTCAATAACGCGCTTGCACTAAAAGCATTATATACCCCCGATTTCTCGGGGGTGACACCAGCTTGAATTCTTATCTATCGTTTTATGGGCCCCCGCCTTGCGCAGGCGATGACATCTTTATTCTTCTCTCACCTTGCCTGGTGAGAGAGGTGCTTATATTAATTACAAGCGTCTTTTAGCTTTTGACCAACTTTGAATTTAGGTTGGTTACGAGCTGCAATTTGTATTGTAGCGCCAGTTCTTGGGTTACGGCCAGAACGAGCAGCAACTTTAGAAACTTCAAAGTTTCCAAAACCTACTAAAGCTACGTTTTTACCTTTGCCTAAAGCTGCCATTACTGAGCTTGTAAACATATCGATTGATTTTTCTGCGTCTGCTTTTGTGCAGCCGTGCTTGTCTGCTATAAATGAAACAAATTCACCTTTATTCATGATTCTACTCCTTAAGTTTTAAATTAAAAGTTTATATGCAAATGCTTTATACATTCATCAAAAAATTGTTATAGAACAAAATATATAAATGAATACTCACAATACATATTATTGCCAAATAACAGATATAATAAAAACACAAAAATAATAAATATTCAAACTATTTTTATTTTAAATGCCACTTAAGTCTTTAGCCCGTTTCTCAAAAGCAACAGCAATCTTTTGCGCCTTAGAAACAAACAAAAACCCTATAACTGTATCTAGTATCCTAGATTTGAATTCAAAATCAATAGAAAAATGCACTTTCGTACCATTTTTTTGCTTTTTTATACTCCACTGGTTGAAAAGGTGACTAAAAGGACCCGATATTGCTTCTACTTTGATTGAAAAAACATCATTATTTTCTTCTTTTGTTATTTTTGATACATATTTTTCCGAGAAGTTTTTAAAAGAGATTGCAAGCTCCGCTGTAAAAAAATCACTTTCTCTTGAAAGAATTTTTGCAGAATCACACCACGGCAAAAACTCTGGATATTTTTCAACATCTAATATTATATCTTTAATAAGAGATGCATCATAGTGCATAATTCTTGTTTCTTGAAAGCTTCTCATATTTCTTCTGTTCCCTTTACACTACATTTTTAAGTTTAAGATTTTCAACTCTAGCTTGCTTCAATTTTTTAAAATCATCGCCAGCATGATAAGAGGATCTTGTGAGAGGCGATGAAGCAACCATCAAGAAACCTTTTGACTTTGCCATTGTAGCTAAATAATCAAAATCCTCTGGAGTAACATATCGATCTATTTTTGCATGCTTAGGGGTTGGTTGCAAATATTGACCTATTGTAATAAAGTCAACATTTGCTGCTCTTAAATCATCCATAACCTGCAAAACCTCACTATTAGTTTCACCAAGCCCAACCATTAATCCAGATTTTGTAAATATTTTAGGATTATGTTTTTTTACATCATTAAGCAAATTTAGCGAATGAAAGTAGCGTGCACCAGGTCTTATTGCCTTATAAAGCGATGGAACTGTTTCAATATTATGGTTATATACATCCGGCTCTGCCGCAACAACGATTTCAAGGGCGCCGTCTTTCTTTAAAAAATCTGGTGTTAATATCTCGATAGAAGTGCCTGGCGCAGACGTTCTAACTTGCTTTATGCACTGCGCAAAATGCTGCGCCCCGCCATCTGGTAAATCGTCTCTATCTACTGATGTTATAACTACGTGATCTAGACCTAGCTTGCCAACTGCAGCAGCCAAGCGTTCAGGCTCGTGCGGGTCCAATAAGTCTGGCCTACCTGTTGCAACGTTGCAAAATGCACAGGCTCTAGTGCAAACCGAGCCCAGTATCATCACTGTTGCATGCTTTTTTTCCCAGCATTCACCAATATTGGGGCAAGCCGCTTCTTCGCATACAGTATTTAGTTTCAAATCGCTAATCAATTTTTTAGTATCTTGATACGCCTTTGAAACCGGAGCTTTTACCCTTATCCAATCTGGTTTTTTTTGCTTGTTTTCTGTCATAGATTTATAATTTTTGCATTTTTAGCTAAATATTCCAAATGTATAATATCAGTTGTTGTTACAAATGTCTGCAATTTTGTTTGCAAAATATATTCAGACAAAAATTTACAGCGCTCCTCATCAAGATGAACAAAGAGCTCATCTAATAAAAGAATTGGTGTTGTTTTTGTATTTTGCATAACAGATTCAATCATTGCTATGACGATGCTAATCAATAGAGCTTTTTGCTCTCCTGTTGAGCATATTTTTGCAAATATTTGTTTAAGTTTATGTTTTACTATTAAATCAGTTTTATGAACGCCAAATGTTGCGCGCCCTGCTCTTGAGTCTTCTGCTCTTGAGTCATGAATTTTTTTTGTATAATATTCTAAATTCAATTCTGCATTTGATACATCATCATCTATATTGCTCAGTTCAAGATGCGCTTTTGGAAACTCTGACTCTGTTTGGTCAATGGCTTCTTGAAGATATGCAACAACTTTATTTCTAGCATCATTAATAGCCACTCCTTGCTCTGCGATATTTTTCTCTAGAGCACTCAGCATCGCTGAATTTGAATGATAATTATATTCAGACAAAATTTTGTTCCTTTCTCTTACATAATGCTCGTAAGTACTAATTCTTTTTGCGTGTTTTGCATCAAAATTAAAAACAACTCTATCCAAGAATCTTCTCCTAGCACTTGCAGAATCAAGAAACAGCCCTTCCATTTGCGGAGTAAGCCAAATTAAATTAAGAAGATTGGTAAGCTCTGCGCTGCTTGCTTTGGAACCATTGTAAGTTATTTTTCTAGATCCTTTGTTTGCGCTATATTCTGAAGCAATTTCAGCAATGCCAAGCTTGCTATTTAAAATAAAATTACTCCTCCAGCCCCAGCCTTCATTACCTTTCATTATTTCTTCTAGCTTACAAGATTTTAAGCCCCTGCCAGGCGAAAGGAGCGAAATGGACTCTAATATATTAGTTTTTCCTGCGCCGTTTGGACCAGCTATTATATTCACCCCCGCTTCAAATTGAATTTCAGTAGACTCGAAATTCCTATAATTAGCCAAAGAAGCTTTTTCTATATATACATTCTTCATGCTGTAAATACTGCAAAATAATTAATATCAATATTATCAGTAATACGCCAATTTCTGGTAATTAATGAAAAATTCAAGCCTTTAAGCTCTTTCAAATCAAGCTCTGAATGCCCAGCCATTTTAACAAGCTCTGAAGGTTTTATGAATTTTGCATAATCATGCGTGCCTTTAGGCATTAAACGCAGCACATATTCTGCCATCAGAATCCCCATGCTATATGACTTTGGATTCCTATTAATGGTAGACATTATTAATATGCCATTTTTCTTAAGCATTTCACTTAAATTTTCAATAAAATCATGCGGGTTTGCTACATGCTCTATAATTTCAAGAGCTAATATAACATCATACTTTATTTCCTTAGTTTGATGCTCCTCTGCAGTTCTATGTACAAAGTTAATATCTAAATTATGATCTTTAATATATTGATTTGCGCCGATAATATTACTCTCATTGGCGTCAAGGCCAGTAACATTTGCGCCAATTTTATGAATTGGCACCGAAACCAAGCCGCCGCCACAACCAACATCGAGAATATCAAGGTCAGCAAGAGGTTTAGTTGAATTTTTATCCCGTTTAAAATGATTTATTATCACATCTTTTATGTATCCAAGCCTAGCGGGATTTATTTTATGCAGCATTTTAAATTCGCCATCCTTATCCCACCATTCCTTATATGTTCTTTTGAACTTGCCTAGTTCATTTTCATCTATTGAAGAAGAATTATTATTCATATATTGCTGCCGATTTATTATATAGATCACTGATTTTAAAGAAAAACATATATAATGCAACATTTATTCTTCAAAAAATAGTAATTTACTGATATAGTGATTGGAGAAATTTATTGTATATTTAATTAAAGTCCTGCGCGAGGATGGTCTAAGTGAATACTATATACAATAATTCAAGCGAGACAGTAAAACTGCATAAACGCGAGTTAAATTTACAATAACAAAATACATATATAATTTATGGCAATAATAGTTCAAAAATTTGGCGGGACATCTGTTGCAAACATAAGCAGAATAAAAGCGGTAGCGCATATTATTGCAAAAGAACACAAGAAAAATAATAATATAGTTGCAGTTGTATCTGCCATGGCGGGCGTTACTAATTCACTAATATCCCAGTGCCTTGAAATATCAAATTCAAATAGCGCAGTTGCAGCAAGGGAATATGATGCAGCGATTGCCAGCGGGGAAATAGTTACCGCCGCACTTCTTGCTACTGAGCTAGAAAATCATAATATAAAAGCAATATCTCTGCAAGGCTGGCAAGCTGGTATTTTAACTGACGATAACCATAAAAATGCTCAAATTAAAACTATTGATACAAAAATTATTCATAATTATTTAAGTCAAAACATAGTACCAGTTATTACTGGATTTCAAGGGGCTTGCGAAGCTGGACATGTAACAACTATCGGCAAAGGCGGCTCTGATACTAGCGCCGCAGTAATAGCTGGCAAGATAGGAGCTGATCGCTGCGATATCTACACAGATGTTGAAGGAGTATACAGTGCAGACCCACGCGTTGTCCCTGCTGCAAAAAAGCTTGCAAAAATTGAGATAGAACAGCTTTGCGCGCTATGCGAGGCAGGGGCGAAAGTGCTGCACCCAAGAGCTGCCTATGCAGCCAAAAAATATAATTTCGACCTGAGAGTTCTTTCTTCTTTTAAAGATACACCAGGAACAGTAACATTCAACGCTGAGCCTCTAAATAATAACGAGAATAATGCATTAACAGCTATCAGCTCGGATAAAAATCTATGCAAATTTACAATAATTTTGGATAGCGCAAATAGTGAAATAATAGCAGAAACATTTCACGGCTTGGCAGAAAGAAAAAAGTTAAAAAACAATATATTAGAGCTTGTAGTTAACTTTACAGACAGGTGTAAAGCACAAAAAATACTAGCAGCAGAACTAAAAAGCCATAAGAAAATCAAAAGTTTTTCCGAAGACACAAATATTTCTTCTATCAGCTTGGTTGGGTATGATATGATCGATAATATCGAATTAATAAATAATGCAGTTAAAATAATGCAAGATAATCAGGTAAAATTTTCAATGATCAAAAAAAACAAACATCTCTTTTCATTTATTGTTGAAGACAATAAATGTGATAAAATAGTTAAACTTTTACACAAAAATTTAATGTAATATGATTTTTTATAATATTTTTAGGAATATAAATTCAAAATATTTACTTACAAACCCTATAATTCTTAGTGTTTTTATTTTATCATGCTGCTCTACCTATTTATTAATAGAAGAATTTAATTATAGCGGAGCAAATATAACATTATACTTACAAATAGTATTTTGGATGTGGATGACATTAATATTTGCAGCCTCAGCAGAAAGCTATGCAGAAAGCTTTTATAAAAAAAAATTTATTCAGCACAAAAAAGCATTTAACAGCTCTGAATATGCGGTTATTCATAATATTAACCACCCAGATCAGATACAGCACATAAAAAAAGAAGACATAAAAAAAGGCGACATAATTCTATTGAAAAATTCAGAGATAGCCCCACATGACTGCAAGATAATATCTGGTAAAGCTTATGTAAATGAAACAGATATAACAGGAACCTTTGGGTTAATTAAAAAAGGAACGTCGAATAATATAATTTACGCAGGTTCATTTATAGAAGCTAGCGAAAATCTGATAGTACAAATTCAATCTACAGAAAAATTATCTATACCCAAAAAATTACGCTCTAATTTTGCAAAAATTCAAAAACACACCCTTCCATCGGAGGCAGCCCTGCAAAAACTTGTTCTTTGCTTATCTATTCTATTTTCTTCTATCACCCTCACAATATGGGTAATTTCTGGCTATATGGGCGCCAAAATCCCTCCAATATATTTCTTTGACCTCATCATTGTGTTGCTTCCTACGACCATCTCCGGGCTACAAACAGCAATTATTACATATAGCAGAGCTAGGCTTGCAAAAAAAGGAATTGAGGTGCATGACTTTAATGCTCTTGATAATATTGTTGACATAAATATCGCATTAATAGATAAAACTGGCACAATCACTCAAGGCAAGCGCGAAATGATAGGTTTTCATAATCTTTCTAATTTATCTGAACAAAAATTACTACACAATATATATTTAAGCTCATATAATGACAAAACCAAAGAGGGAGAGTCTATAAAACAATTTGCTATAAAAAAATTACCAACTATAGAAAAATTAGATATAGATTCAGGCTATAAATATTTGCCATTTTCTTTTGCCAAGCCCCTTAGCGGCTGTGATTATAAAAATATAGAAATAAGGAAAGGTAGCATTAAGGCTATTTGCAAATACCTTAATTGCAACATGTCTGACCTGAATACAAAAACACTAGATCTCATTAAAGAAATAGCAGCTTCCCACGGGACAGCACTTTTATTTACTATAGGCCAAGAAATAGTCGCCGTTTTGCATCTTAGGGATCTATTTCGCAGTGGAATTAAGCGCAAAATAGAAAAATTATATGAACATAACATAGAACCTATATTAGTAACTGGCGACAATGATTATAGCGCAAGCTATGTAGCTGAAAAAGTTGGCATAAAAAAATATTATGCAGACAGCGCTCCAGAAAGAAAACTGCAATTAGTACAAGAATTACAAGAGCAAGGTTTTATTGTTGCAATGTGCGGGGATGGAGCTAATGACACACTTGCGCTGGCGCAGAGCGATGTTGGGCTTGCTTTTGTTAACGAGTCAGAAAACAAATCTAATGTTAGTGCTGATATAACCACTGTTAACTATGATATATCAATGCTTTTAGAGCTTAGAAATGTTTGTAAAAAAATGACAGTTAAGCGCGGCGCTCTGACTATATTTTCGCTATCTTCTGATATTGCAAAATATTTTGTTATAGTCCCTGCCCTATTTACAACAGTTTTTCCCGCTTTATCTGCAATAAATTTTATGAATTTTCACTCTTTAAGCAGCGTGATGCTTGCATCAATTATGTTCAACGCGCTTATTATACTCGCCCTAATTCCATTTTTATTTATGGGCTTTAACAAAAGAAGAAGCAAATATTCACTTTGGCAAGGAGCCTCGCTATATTTAGTTATTGGTATAATTTCACCATTCTTGGGAATAAAACTTTTAGAAACTCTTATTTTAAATCTGGGACTTGTATGATTAAAGAATTATCAAAATCATTATTATTATATTGTTTTTGCTGTATATTAATTATAATTTATTGTGGATTACTGCGCTTATCTGGCGTTCTATTTGCAAAAGAGCAGGCAGATGGCAGCTTGATCTATGACGATAATAATAAAATACGTGGCTCTAGATTAGTTATGCAAAATTACAGCGCAAATAAATATTTTCGCGGCCGCAAAATGAATAGCACTTATAATAGCTGCAATTTTGCACTTTATAACCCTAGCTTTACTAAAATATTACAAAATAGATATATTAGGACCTCTTACAAGGATGATATATCTATGATATCATCATCTGCCAGCATGCTAGACCCATACATCAAGAAAGAATATGCTATGATGCAAATAGATAGAGTTGCAAATGAACGAGACCTAGACGCGCAAATTATACAAGATATAATTGAAAAGGAAACACTGCATGCCACGTGGCCATTCTTTGAACTAGATATAATTAATATTCAGACGATAAATGCTAAATTAGATTTGTTTGAAATAATAAATAATTAATTCAAACTAAACACACTTAGCGCCCAGCTAGTAAAATGCTATTTTCTCTTTTTATTTATTTAATTTTAAAGAGGAAGATTATGTTTGGTGGTTTACTTGGCAGCCTAGGCGGCAGCCTTGGTGGTTTTTTAGGCGGAGGTATTTTATCTACAATTGGCAGGCAGCTTGGTAGCAGGCTTGGCAATCACCTTGATAAACAATGGATGCACCGCAAAATAAATACTCATAGATTTGCAAATGCAAAAGACCATTTTCATTTAATAAAGGCAAAATACGGAGCTTCTATCCCGCTTGTTTTTGGGCGCATGCGTGTGCCTGGGCAAATAATTTGGACAGACCGCGTGCAAGAAACCAGAAATACTAGTTCTAGTTCCAAATATTTTCAGAAACAAATTACCACCGTTGAGAAAAAAGTTACTCACTTAAATTACTTCATTAATGTTGCGTTCGCTCTGTGCGAAGGCGAAATCACTGATATTGCAAGAGTGTGGTGGGGTGAGGCTGAAATAGATCTTAGTAATTATAAATTCAAGCTCTATAAAGGCAGCGAAGATCAATTGCAAGATCCGCTAATGCAGGCAAAGCTAAAAGATCTATGCCCTGCGCATAGAGGCCTTGCTTATATTGTGTTCGAAAAATTGCCTCTTGCTGATTTCAACGATATGATTCCTGATTTATCTTTTGAAGTTATTCGGCAGTCTAATATTAAAAAAGATAGCTCTGTAGAGGATATAGTCGAGTCAATGATTATGATACCAGGCTCTGGAGAATATGTATATGACACCAAAATTCAAGAAAAATCTATTGTAACTCCAAATGGGGTAAAATTACGCAATGAAAAAATTAATTGCCACAATCATTATAGCATAGCAAATAGCATTTATAGCCTAAATCAGCTGCAGCAAACTTGCCCGAACACAAAATGGATATCTCCAGTTAGTTGCTGGTTTGGCAATAGCACAAATATTAAAGATTGCCTGATTATGCCTGGCATTGAGTATAATAAAAACGACACAAAATATAGCGAAGACTGGAGAGTTGGTGATTATTTGCGAAATAATGCATACACTATAAGCCGTGATGAATTTGGTAATCCAAATTATGGAGGGAGCGTGAATGATGCAAGTATAGCGAGATATTTACAGGAAATAAAATCCAGAAAATTAAAAATAATGTTCTACCCTATGTTTTTCCTGGATGTAGAGAAAAAACCTTGGCGCGGCAGACTTACCGGCGATGCTGCTGATGTTAAAGATTTTTTCAGGCGCGAGCGCGGCTATAATGATTTTATACTTCACCATGCAAGGCTTGTAAAAGATCATGTTGATGCATTCATTATTGGTTCTGAGCTAATTGGACTTACCAAAATAAAAGACGATAATGGTAATTTCCCTGCAGTTGATGAGTTAATTAATCTTGCTGCGCAAGTTAAAAAAATTGTTGGCAGCAATGTGCAAGTATCCTATGCAGCAGATTGGTCAGAATATCATCACACTGAAGGAGGTATTTACAATCTAGATCCTTTATGGTCATCTGAATATATTGACTTTATTGGAATTGATGCATATTTTCCTATCACAAACTCTATAGACTCAGAAATTAATATTGAAGATATCAAAAAGGGTTTTACAAGCGGTGAAGGCTATGATTACTATCTTGATTCAGATTGCAATAAACAAGAGATACCTCCAGCATTTGCGTGGAAAAATATAGAATATTGGTGGTCAAATGAGCATGTTAATCCAAATGGAGTTAAAACTAGCTGGCAACCAAAGTCAAAACCTATTTGGTTTACAGAGTTTGGTTTTCCATCAATCGACAAAGCTTCTAATAAACCCAATGTTTTCTTTGATCCAAAATGTATTGATGGTGGTGTGCCGACCTATTCTAGTGGCATAACTGATAGGCAGATACAAAGAAAAGCAATTCAAGCCTTCATAGAATTTTGGAAAGAGCAAGAATATATCGGCCAAATGTTTTTATGGACTTGGGATGCTCGCCCCTACCCCGCCTGGCCGCATAGCAACGCATGGAGCGACAATAATTTATGGGAAAAAGGACACTGGGTGAATAATAAATTTGGCTCAGCTAGCCTTGCATCCATAATTCTAGAAATTTCTGATAGATGCAATATTGATATAGATAATGTGAAAGTAGAATCTGTGGATAAGTCAGTTGAAGGTTTTGTATTAAACAGTCAAATATCAGGATTAAATGCAATTGGAACACTAAGAACATGCCATTTCTTTGACATAAAAGCAAGTGATAAACAGCTTATCTCTTTTATTAAAAGAGGATGTAATAGCAATAAAAATATTGATTCTTCAGATTGTGTAAAGCTTAGCAACAATAACTTTGTTGAAGAAATTGAAATACCTAGGAGCATTATCTTAAATAAGGTAGATATTGATTTTATTAACAAAGATGACGAATATAATAGTTGCTATGTTCATGTTAATAATGAAACGGGCTATAATAATCAAACTAATCTTAAACTTCCTGTTGTGCTTACAGAGGATGAAGCTGCAACAATAGGTAATATAATAATCAAAAATGCAGAATCTGAAAATAAATTGATAAAATTTTCAATTATTCAGTCAAATAACAAGCTGCAACCAAGTGATTATATAACATTCAATCATAAGAATATTTGCTATAATTTAAGGATAATAGAACTACATACTCAAGACAATATTTGCCATGTTAGTGCAATTATTGATAATAAAAATGTTTATTTTACTAAATTAAATAGCAATGTAGCAAAATTAGAAGGTACGGAAAAAGAAAAAAATACTGAAACAATGCAGCTATTTTGCGCGACGGAAATTCCTTTCAATCCAAATACTAAAAATGATCCATTTATTGCCGTTTATGCCTGCAACGCACCAAGCTCAGCATTATATACAAAATTATCTAATCAAGATGGTAAATGGGAAAAAATCAGTAATATAGAGCCAGCAAATGCTATAGGCAAAATATGTTCAGTTCAACAAAACACTGAATATAATATTTTTATGCAAGATAATGAGTCCAAGATTATAATAGAGTCAGATAATTTCGAAATCCATGATATTGGCACTAGCCAGTATGCAATGGTTGGAGGTGAGCTTATAACTTTTAATAAAGTAAAAAAACGACAAGAAAATCTCTATGAGATATCAGGCCTAACACGTGGTCTTATGGGAACCAAGCAATATATCCAGAAAGATAGCGGGGTAGATTATTTTATGCTAACCGAATATGGGATGAATTATTTGCCAGTCCAGCATAGCCTGAAAGGTAAAAATATTCATTTTAAATTAGGAGAAATGCAAACTAATTTGCAAACTAGCCTACATTTTAAAAATATCTCAATGCAACAACTAGCGCCATATATCAAACAAAATGAAGTAATAGATAATAAATTGCACCTTAATTTTGCTTGGCTTGAGAAAAATAATTGCGATTGGAGTGAAGAATTGCCAGAGCATAGCATCCACCCTGAATATCAAATTAATATTACTTCAAGCGGCAAAACAAAAGCTGTAAAAACAAAACAAACAAAAAAAATTATAGATTTATCAAATTTTGATATTAGCGCTGGATATGAAATAAGTATAATGAAGCAACAAATTTAGGTAATGATTATGAAAACAAAAAATTTAAATATAGAATTAATGGTCCCAGGCCAGCTAAATAAAGATGTGATTTTTAATGAAGCGATGCAAAAAATAGATACAGCAAGCTTAAATGACCATGTTAATAATCAAGGGGCAGCTGCGGCGCAAACAAGCAAAGCAAATAATAAATTTATTGGTATATCAGGTGATTACAAACTTGAACTAACAAATAAAGCCCATTATTTATATATAGATGGAGATACAAGTCTATTGGCAAAAAATCTACAACATACAGAAATTATCATAATTCTTAAGCAATGTCATGATAAATCACATGAATTAAGCTGGCCACATAATATTTTGTGGGAAGGTAAAAAAACACATGTGATGACCAATAAACCAAATGCACTGGATCTGATAAAATTATATAAATTGCCAGAATC
>JAHDEH010000021.1:0-2535 GCA_020628955.1 Alphaproteobacteria bacterium | reverse complement strand
ATTCCAGAATTAATAAAATATTTCAAAGATATTAATGACAAAAAACATGAGCTTGCTATTTTCGACAAGCAAATACAATATAATAACTTAAGCAACAACCAAACTCTAGAAGCTATTAATGTAAAATACGATATTCTAGAGCAAGCCTCGCTATATTCAACTTATAAAACCGGCATTGCCTGGGTTGATATGCTGAACGGCTCCGTGCGCCCTATCTTAGCGTATAGTTTTTTTATTATGTATATGGTAGTAAAATATATGCAATATAGAACAATCAGAGAATCTGCGCACTTAATAGAATATATAGACATAATCTGGAGCGTTGATGACCAGGCAATTTTTGCTGGAATAATCAGTTTCTATTACGGTCAGCGCACCTTCAAGCGCTTTTGGAAGAATAAATATTAAAAATAGGAGTAACTATGCACAGACACACTAATCAAATAGGTATTGAATTTATAAAAAATTTTGAAGGTTTTTCTGCTAAACCCTACATTTGCAGCGGCGGCCATCGCACGATCGGCTATGGACATAAAATTAGAGCTAATGAGAGTTTCAACGAAATAGACATAAGTGCAGCAAAAAATTTATTAAAGCAGGATCTATTAATTGCAGAATCTGCAGTAATCAAGCTGATTAATAGACCTCTTACGGATAATCAATTCGCTGCTCTTGTGTCTTTTACTTATAATCTAGGTAGTGCCGCACTGCAACGCTCAACCCTGCGGCAGAAGGTAAATTATGGATTACATAAAGAAATTGAGCACGAATTTTTAAGATGGATCTACGCAAATGGAAAAAAGCTTAAAGGGTTAATTAGGCGTAGAAAAAGCGAAAGCATGTTGTTTTTTTCTTAAGTGGTGAGAGGTGGAATGCGCCACCAGCGAGTGAGCCTGCAGGCGAAATGTGGCAATCTTGCAAGCAGGAACTCCTACTCCTAAGATAGCTTCATTTTATTCTCATGGACGGATATGTCTCGCACGCGCATGACGACAACCAAAAACATTATTAAAAATCCACATCGCCTACAGGGTGCGCAAAATTATCTGTAGCGCCAGCAACAGAGCAGCATGATGCGCTACCCATCTCTGCGCCCGTAAAGGCATTAATTTCTGCACTGTCATCATTGCCATGATGCGCATATTTTTTTTCGGCAAAATCACGCATTCTTACGACTATAATACTAAAATAGTCTTGATCTAAATTAACATTATCATAGAGATTGTCTAAATTGTAATCTGGATCATTATTTACTAAATCTACTTCTCTAGCCATAGCAAGCAAATCTTTTATTTTTGCAGAAAAATCAAATTGATTTATTTCACCAAGATTCAAAACTACTTCCCCTTCGCTATTTTTAGCTATTAAAGAAACTGACTCCAGAAGTAAAATTTTTACAGCTTGTACATGTTCATTTTGCGCAGCTATGAATAATGGCGTTTGATTTAATTCGTTCAACGCGTCAATGTTTATATCTTTACTGATTAAGAATTTAATTGTTCTTTCATTACCGATAGCGCAAGCTTTGTGTAGCAAATTATTACCATGCTTGTCCTGCATATTAATATCGACTCCGCACTCAATTGCTGAAGATATAATTTTATCAAAATCTTTATTGTATATAATATTGTCAAAACAGCTATGTATAGCATCTATATTAATATTTTTTTTACTCAAAAATATTCCAATATTTATGATATTAAAAGATTTTAACGCATAAAAAAGTGCGCTATTTCCTTCAATATCTAACTCATTTAGCAAAAATGTATTATTTAATATAAATTCCAAGCAATTTGTTCTTTTATTCTCAGCTGCTGAGTGTAATATTGTCTTTCCGCTATTATCAATTACATTAACATCAGCGCCCGCCTTAATCAAAAGCTCTAGCATTTCTACGCTACGCACATGATGCAGAGCAGTTTTACCATCTGCATTTTTTGCGTTTACATCAACTTCTTTATTTATTAATAAATTAATTACCTCGCGCTTATCTGATTTTGCCGCCTCTATAATAGGAATTCCTTTTTTATTATCTTTAAAATTAAAATCTATTCCTTTATCTACCCAACGCTTAACATCATCTACTGTTCCAAACTTGATGGCATTCAGAATTAAAACTTGTTCATTTAATAGCTTGTTTTCAGAATTTATATCTAGAGAATTTTTTCTAGAGCTTGGTGGCGTTAAAAAACCATCCTCATCTTTCTCCCACCCTTCTAAGGAAGAAGATAAAAAACTTTCTTGTGAATTATTAGCGCTTGTTCTTCCAGAAGGATCTAAAGGAGAGCCATCATCTAGAGCTGCAGCAATAATTGCTTGATACTCTTTATCTAGCTCATTTAAAGTTTTTGCACGTTTTTTTGACTGCGCAGGAGCGGCAGCGCCAGCCTGCACTATACTTCTTTTCATGATAAATATTCCCAGTAATATAACTATTTCAATATATAATAATATGAACTGAAGAATGGTGCGCCCTGGAGGATTCGAACCTCCGACCTACGGATTAGAAGTCCGTTGCTCTATCCAGCTGAGCTA
>JAHDEH010000020.1 GCA_020628955.1 Alphaproteobacteria bacterium | reverse complement strand
TAAATCTTTTAACTCTTTTAATTCAGCTTTTAGTTCTTCTAGTTTTTTTGCATTTTCTGGATCGGCTTTTTTGGCATTATTTATTTTAATGTCGCGTGCTTTGTTAATTTTTATTTTTTGCTCTGCATAATATTCTTTATTATCATTATCTTTTGCTGTTTTGCGAGCATTTTCACGGTCAATTTTAGCGCCTTGCTGAATTTGTGTTATTTCTTGTTGAACAGGGTTGTTTTCTATTTCATTTTCAAGTTTATCTATATTTTTATCTAGCATTTCCGAGTGTTTATTTGCCTCAGCAAGATTCATAGTTGGCTTAGCAATTTTAGATTCTTTGCCGTTCTCTGCAGCCTGTGCCTGATTAAGGTTGTTGTTTTGGCTATCAAGGCTTGCTGCTGCGTCATCTAAAGGCACTGAGTTGACATAGTCGTTTAACAAAGCTTGTTCTTCTTTGCTTAATGGTTTATTTGCCGTATCCTTTTTGCCACTTAAATTATTTTTATCAGCCATAATTTTTCCTGATTATATATTTTGAATAGTAGTTGTTGCTTTAATTAAACAATATACAGCTGGAGTAATCAATTTTTAGACAAAATTTATTGTAATAATCAATAATATTTATAAAAATATATAGCCTTATTGCAACGTACAAGACATTTTTGATTGTAAATCTACCAGGTTAGATTGATTGTCATTGCTTGCAAGGCTTAAATTTAGTTAAAATGCAAAAAATATATGCTTTAAATGTTTTTAATCTGAAATAAAAGAAAATGATGGACAATTGCTACTATATTAATTATGATTGCAGCTTGATTTTAACTGAATTTTAGTTTTCAAAAAAATGCATAAAAATATCTTAATCACGGGTGGTGCTGGTTTTATCGGTAGCCATTTAGTACGTTTGATGGTTAATCAAAACCCTAAAATTAATATAATTAATATTGATTCTTTAACGTACGCAGCCGACATAACAAGGCTAGACGATGTTGCAAAAAGCCCTAATTATAAATTTATTCAGTGCGATATCAGGGATGCGGAATCTGTAGATAACATATTTAAAGAACATAATATAGATGGGGTGATGCACTTGGCGGCAGAGTCGCATGTTGATAATTCCATCAAAAATCCACATATTTTCGTGGAGACCAATGTGATGGGAACGCAAAACTTGTTGCATAGTGCAAGGAATTTGTGGATGGATGAGTCGCATAAATTAAAACCTGAATACATTATTGCAAAATTTTTGCATGTGTCCACTGACGAAGTGTATGGAACACTTGGCGAGGAAGGTTATTTTACTGAAGATACACCCTATGCACCAAATTCACCGTATAGCGCATCAAAGGCAGCAAGCGACATGATGGCGCGGAGCTATTTTCATACATTTAATTTGCCGGTTGTGATCAGTAATTGCTCTAATAATTATGGTCCTGCTCAGCATGATGAGAAATTAATTCCCACGATCATAAGAAAAGCACTAGCAGGAGAAGATATTCCAATATATGGAAATGGCAAGAATATTCGCGACTGGCTTTATGTGGTCGATCATTGCATAGCTATTAATACGATATTCAATAAAGGTAAGCTGGGTGAGAGCTACAATATTGGTACTGATAATGAAAAAACTAATATTGATAATGCTCATGAAATATGCGAAATTCTAGATGCAAAGTTGCCTAAAAAGACAGGTAAATATTCTGATCAAATAAAATTTGTGCAAGACAGGGCAGGTCATGATTTTAGGTATGCGATAGATTTCAGTAAAATAAATAAAGAGCTTGGTTGGAGTCCTGCTTATACTTTCAAGCAGGCGCTTGCAGAAACAATTGATTGGTATATAGAACTTTATAAAAAATAAAAAAATGAAAGGAATAATTTTAGCCGGCGGCTCAGGAACCAGGCTGCACCCATCTACTCTTGTTATCTCGAAGCAGCTTTTGCCTGTGTACGACAAACCGATGATATATTATCCGCTATCTATATTGATGCTAGCTGGCATCAGAGAGGTGCTAATTATCACTACAAAAGAATCGCTAGATCTATATAAGGCGCTGCTTGGCGACGGTAGTCATATTGGCATAAAGATAGAATATATCATTCAAGAGCATCCAAATGGCCTTGCAGAAGCTTTTATTTTGGGTGAAGATTTTATAGGTGATGACTCTGTTTGCCTGATACTTGGAGATAATATTTTCTACGGAGAAGGGATAAGTGATAAGTTGCAAGAAGCTAGTAAAATAGATATTGGTGCCAAAATTTTTGGCTATCATGTGCATGATCCGCAGCGTTATGGTGTTGCGGAAATTGATTCGTCAACTAATAAAGTATTATCTATTGAAGAAAAGCCGCAAAACCCTAAGTCAAATTTTGCAGTAACTGGTTTATATTTTTTCGATAAAAGCGTTGCAAAGCGTGCAAGGCAGGTGCAGCCATCTGCGCGCGGTGAGCTAGAGATAACTTCAGTTATTCAAAGCTATTTGGACGAAAATAATTGCGAAATAGAATTGCTCAGCAGAGGCGTTGCATGGCTTGATACAGGTACGCATGACAGCTTGCTTGAAGCTTCTAATTTCGTTGCGGCTGTAGAAAAAAGACAAGGATACAAGATTGCTTGCATAGAGGAAATAGCCTATAATTGCGGCTATATAGACAAGGAGCAAGCAATAAAACTTGGCAGGAAGTTCAAGAAATCTGGTTACGGAAATTATGTGGATGAGATTTAATCGATGAAAATATTAATTTTTGGTAAAAATGGTCAGGTTGGCGGAGAGTTGTGCTCTATATTGCAGCAAGATTCGGCAGAGTTTTTGGCGTGTGACAGAGATGATGTTGACCTAGAAAATCCAGAGCAGATAAAGAGCAAGATAGAATCTTACAAGCCAGATGTGATTATAAATGCAGCAGCATATACAGCCGTTGACAAGGCGGAGCAAGAGCCAGAAAAGGCAAAGAGTATTAATGCGGATGCAGTGCTAGTGATGGCAAATAGTGCAAAGCAAATAGATGCGCTTTTGGTGCATTATTCAACAGATTATATCTTCGACGGCACAAAAAAAGAACCTTACACTGAAGAGGACGAGCCAAATCCACTATCTGTTTACGGAAAAACAAAATTAGAGGGCGAGGAAAATATTCGCGCAAGCGGGTGCAGGCATTTAATATTCAGAACATCCTGGGTGTATAGTAAAAATGGCCATAATTTTGTAAATACGATATTAAAACTTGCAAAAGATCGCACAGAGATTAAGGTGGTAAATGACCAAATCGGGTGCCCAACTAGTGCTGAATTTATTGCAAAAAATACTCTAAAATGCATAAATATTGTGCAAAAAGATAAAACTAAACTCGGAACGTATAATTTAACTTGCAAAGAAGCAATAAGCTGGTATGATTTCGCTGTTAAAATAGTACAGGACGCTTGGGACAGAGGTGATAAACTGAAGCTTAAAGCCGAGAATATAGTTCCAGTTAGCACCGAAGAGTACGGACAAACTGGGGCGAGGCGGCCTATGAATTCTGTTTTTGACAAATCCAAAGCTTTTAATCTTTTTAAGATAAATAGTCAAAAATTATGGGAAAAACTCTCTTTTAAGTGTTTTGAAAATGAAAAAGGGATGTTATTACCACTGGAGCTTTGTAAAAATATCAGAAATTCAGATTTGCCATTTAAAGCAAAAAGATTTTATAGTATTGTGGCTCCAGAAAATTCTAGAAATATCGTAAGGGGCATGCATGCGCATTATAATTTAGAGCAGGTATTAATTGTAATTAAAGGCAGCTTCGAGCTTCATTTAGAAGATACATTTGGTAATAAAGAAATGGTATTAATGAATAAAAGTAATTTTGGCATTCATATTAAAAAAGGTATAGTGTGGCGGGAATTAAAAGAATTATCAACAGATTGTGTTATTATAGTATTTGCAAGTGATCATTATGCAGAATCTGATTATATAAGAAGTTATAAAAAGTTTAATGAGATAAAAAGAAGATATGAGTAAAATATTATTGTGTTACTTTGACAAGATTAATAATTTTTATCAAGGAGTTGCAGATTCTTTGAGTGGTATGGGTTGTGATATTGTGCTTTTTAATTTGGCAAATTATTTAGAATATGAATATTGGGGAACTGTATGTAGTTTTAATAATGAAGGAAAAAAAATATATAATACAAGAATTAAACAACAAAAATTTGATGCTGTATTCTCTTTTAATAATGTTGCTCCTGTTGAGATTATTGAGGATAATGTAGGTAAAATATTTTTGCTAGATGCAGATAATCCAAAATTTTTTTGGAATAAAGATTATCTTAAAAATAACATTGATTTATTTATTTTTCTTGGATTTCAAAGAAATAGTTTACAAATGTATCAAGATGCTTTTAATATTAATTCTAAAAAATATTTTTTTTTTTCAGCAGCAACATCTATTAATCGGAAAAAATTAAAGCAAAATACAAATATTTCTTTTATAGGTAATAATTTTCTTATTAATGCATTTGATTGCATGAAAGAACTATATGAAATTAAATATTTTCATATAATTCAATTTTTATTCACAGAGAATGTGAGTTGTTTTTTTCATGATGATATTGCCATATATAAGAAATATAAATCTAAATTTCCTAGAGGTGTAAAAGAAGATTTTGATAATGTATGTAGATTATTATTTTTTGAAAATCATTATTTGTCAGGGTTCTCAAGGGTTAATTTATTAACTCAGGTATCTGATTTAGGGTTGCAGATATATGGGCACGGTGATTGGATTAATTTAATATCGACTCACCCTGATGTTGCATGTTGTTATATAGAGAAAGAAGTTTTTGAAAAGGTTGAATTAGAAAAAATATATAATTCATCAAAAATATCATTGAACTCATCTCATTATCAAGCTGTATCTGGTTTTTCATGGCGAGTAATGGATATTATGGCTAGTAATTCATGTATAATGATGGAAGCAAAAGAAGATTGGGATTATTTATTTGGTAAATATATTTCGGATGAAGTAAAAAATGCAATTACATATAAAGATAAGCATGATATTAGAAAAAAAGTTACTACATTACTTGAAAATGAAAAATTAAGGCTGCAGTGTGTTAAGGAGTGTAACGATGCAATAAAGAAGAATGGTAGGTGGAGCCATAGATTTAAAAAATTAGAAAAAAAGTTTAATTTAAATTTATTTAATAAGCAAAAAAAAGGAAAAATTATACGGTATGATGGAAAGATTAAAGTTGGACTAGTGAATAATAGTACCAATTCTCAAGTAGGGATTTGGAAATTTCACTTAAAAGAATTTTTAAAAGCAATATTGCCTGTAAGAATCAAAGATTTTCTAATAAAAATTAATAACAAATTGAAAATTCTGTAAATGATAACTGATTTAAGATCAATGAAAATTAAAAATAATGTTTTGCAAATGCGAAGTGCAACTCCTGAAGATAATGAATTTATATATAATCTTAGATTATCAAGGGGTGAATTTTTAAATAATGAAAATTTTTCTAAAGAAGGTAATATAAATTGGTTAAGGAGTTACGAGGAACAAAATACTCCTTATTTGCAATATTATTTCATCATAAGTAATGAAAAGTCAAATGTAGGGGTTGTAAGAATATATAACATAGATTATAAAAATAAAACATTCACATGGGGGAGCTGGATTTTAGAGGAAGCAAGCCCTGCTTCTTATGCGATTATCTCTTCTACTATGGTATATGATTTTGCTTTTAATGCTTTAAACATGGAAGAAGCTCTTTTAGATGTAAGAAATGAAAATATTAAAGTAATTTCTTTTCATCAAAAAACTGGTGCAACTTTTATAAATAAAGATAAGGATAATCATTATTTTACTTTTAATAAGGAAGATTATAAATTTTTTAAAAATAAATATTCTAAAATTGTCGGGGAAATATATTATAACAATGAAACAAATAAATAAGAAGATTGAATTTTTAAACTTAAAAAAAATGAATCATAGATTCAAGGCTGAAATTGATAATGCCATTGATGAAGTGTTAGAATCTGGTTATTATATTTTAGGTGAAAAAACTAAAAAATTTGAACAAGAGTTTGCAAAATATTGTGGAAGTAAATATTGTGTGGGTGTAGGAAATGGTTTGGATGCATTAAAATTAATTTTCATGGGTTATGATATAGGGCCAGGAGATGAAGTTATAATTCCATCACATACATATATTGCTTCGGCATTAGCAATTATTCAAGCAGGAGCAAAGCCAGTATTTGTTGAGGCATGTAGAAATACATTTAATATTAACCCAGATTTAATAGAATCTTCAATTACAAAAAAAACTAAAGCTATCATGGTAGTGCATTTATATGGCCAAATAGCAGCTATGGATGAACTTACAAAAATTGCAAAAAAATATAATTTAAAATTAATAGAAGATTCTGCGCAGGCGCATGGAGCAGAATATAAAAATGGTAAAAGGTCAGGAAATTTGGGTGATGCTTCTGGTTTTTCTTTTTACCCAGGTAAAAATCTTGGTGCTTTAGGAGATGGCGGAGCTGTAACTACTGATGATGAATTATTGGCAAATAAAATTAGGGCAATTAGCAACTATGGTTCAGAAAAAAAGTATGTTCATAAATATCAAGGAGTTAATTCTAGGCTCGATGAGATACAATCTGCTGTTTTATCTGTTAAATTAAATTATTTAGATAAAGATAATACTAGGCGCCAACAAATATCTAAATATTATAGAGATCATATTAAAAATAATATGATAGAAATACCATATTTATATGGCAAAGAGAATTCTCATGTTTGGCATTTATTTGTTATTAAAACAAAAAAAAGAAATGAATTGCAAAAATATTTATCAGAAAAAAATATAACTACAATGATTCATTACCCCGTAGCTATTCATAAACAAGAATCATTTGATAAGTATAATATTAATTGTGAAGTAGCAACAGAATTGGCTGCTGAAGTGCTCTCAATTCCTATCTCTCCTGTTATGAAAGATATTGAGATTCAATATATAGTAGATATTTTAAATAAATGGCAGATATAGATAAAGATATTATTGATAACCTAAAAAATAATATATTGAAAGTGCAGCAATATGAACAAAGATTGCTGAGTAATCCTAGTGCAAAATTAGCTTTTGAGATGTTGAATTTTGTTATGTCCATGAGTTGTCCAGTTTACTATAGTAAAATTCTAGAGGATTATTTTATTGGTTTGATGAAAAATGATTTACTTCAGCAAGCTTCATTAAAATTTTCAAAAAACACTAAAATATTACATGTTATGTCAGAAGCTTATTTGCATGGCGGTCATACAGAAATAGTTGAACGCTGGATTCTATCTTCATGTAAGTGGAGTTATGATCAAGTACATTCTGTTATTATTACAAATCAAAAGAATAACATCAATATACCTCTCAGTTTACACAAAGCTGTTAGTAGAAGCAAAGGAAAAGTTTTGCAGATAAATAAACATTTAACCATAGAAGATAAAGCGGTCTTTCTAAAAAAAACATCTTTGGATTTTTCTCATATAATTTTACATCATCATCCTAATGACCCTGTACCATTGATGGCATTCTCTGATCCAAAATTTATAATACCTATAATTTTGTTTAATCATTGCGGTCATAAATTTTGGCTCGGAAGATCAGTGGTTGATTTTTGTATAGATATAGAAAAAGGACAAAATTTGATTTCAACAAAAAAGCGAGGCATCACTAATAGTTCAATCGTTAATATGCCATACAAAGAAAGTCATTATCAAAATGTTGATATTAAGTATTTACGCAAAGAAATGGAGATACCAGAAGGTAAAAAAATTATTATATCTATGGCTTCAGACTATAAATATGAAGGTATAGTTGATGGACAAAATTTTATTGACATAATAGAAAATATACTGGGTCTTAATTCAGATTTTATATTTATTGGAATTTGCATAGATAATAAAAAATCACAATGGCAAGCTTTAAAATATAAATTTAAAAATAGATTGATTTTACCTGGTTCAATGGCAAAAGAAAATATTATTAAATATTTAAAAGCTTCTGATCTTTATATAGATAGTTTTCCAATTAGTTCATATCTATCTTTAAGTGATGCAATTAGTATAGGTAAATTGCCTTGTTTGTCTGTAAAAACTCCAATGGGCTGCCCTCCTTATCTTGAACAAAGTGATGCGTTATGCTCTGACTTACGTGAATTACAGACTAAAATATTATTTTATTTGTCTAGTAATAAAAATTTGGAAAAGCTAAAAAATGATTTAAGAAATAGGCTATATCATCATTGCAATGAGAAAGTTTTTATAGAAAATATTAATAATATTATTAGCAGGGTAAAAACAAATAAAAATAAAAAAATATATATAGAGGATGGAAAAATTTTGAATACTGATATATATCACTATAAATTAAGTAAAATTAAGAATATAACAATACAAAATATATTTGGTTTTATTGAATATCATAAACAATACTCATCAAATTATGCAAAGCACAGTATATTTATTTGGGGTTTAAGAATCCTTACTTACAAAAAGCCTTTATTTATTAACTTTAAATCTAAAACAAAATAATGAAAACAACTAAATTAGCGATACCAGAAGTAATATTATTTGAGCCTAGAGTTTTTGGTGATGAGCGTGGTTTTTTCTTTGAAAGTTTTAACCAAAAGACTTTTAAAGAAGCCACAGGTTTGGACCGTGAATTTGTGCAGGATAATCATTCAAAATCTACGCGCGGGGTTTTGCGCGGGCTACATTTTCAAAAAGCCCCTATGGCACAAGGTAAACTTGTGCGTGTTATTAGCGGTGAGGTTTTTGACGTTGCAGTTGATATTCGAAAGGATTCGCCTACATATGGGCAGTGGGTAGGTGAGATTTTATCTGGTGAAAATAAAAAGCAGCTATGGGTGCCAGAAGGGTTTGCTCATGGTTTTGTTACTTTATCTGATGAAGCAGAATTCCTATATAAAACAACCAATTTCTACTCCAAAGAGCATGAAGAATCAATAATCTGGAACGATATTGACATTAACATAGATTGGCATTATGATGGCAAAGTGTTAGTTTCTGAAAAAGATAGGGAAGCAAAAAGCTTCGCTGAATATACAAAAACATTATAGAAGAAATTTATGGTTCTGGTTTGATTTAAAATTTTGGAGACTTGTTCATATAGCTCTGAAAATGCTAAGTACAAGAAAATATTTATTTTAGGAATCAGTTTATTATTAATTTCAAACATGAAGCGACTTGCGTGCAAAAAGTTAGTTTAAACTAAAAGCGATTAATATAAATATTGTATATCACTAATCTTTTAGAGCTGTTAGTATAAATAGATAATTTGAAAAAATTTATGAAGCAAGAAAATTTTACAGTTCCTGGCGGCGAGAATAAAGTATTGATGCACTCATGTTGCGCGCCATGCTCTGGTCCGCTTATTGAAAAAATGGCAGAATCTGGAATAGATTTGACTATATTTTTCTATAATCCAAACATTCATCCAAAGCGCGAATATGAAATACGTAAAAAAGAAAATATCCGCTTTGCTGAAAAGCTAGGTCTTGATTTTGTCGATGCTGACTATGACGTTCAGAATTGGTTTGCCCGCGCCAAAGGCATGGAGCGCGAGCCGGAACGTGGTATTCGCTGCACGATGTGTTTCGACATGCGTTTTGAGAGAACCGCCCTTTATGCATATGAAAATAATTTTAAGGTGATAACCAGTTCGCTTGGAATCTCGCGCTGGAAGAACATGCAGCAAATTAATGATTGCGGCATCAAGGCAGCGGGTAATTATGAAGGCGTAGAATACTGGACATATAACTGGAGAAAAGATGGTGGCGGTGCCCGTATGTATGAGCTTGCTAAGGAAGAAGAGTTCTATAAACAGGAATATTGCGGCTGTATATATTCACTGCGTGACACTAATGAATGGCGCAAGAAAAATGATCGCGAGGAAATAACAATTGGCGAAGAATTTTACAAAAATAAAATAGACTAATTATGCATGGATGGCTAAATATATATAAGCCGCGGGGCATAAGTTCTGCCAAAGCAGTTGCCATAGTAAAAAAACAATTCAAAAATGTTAAAGTTGGGCACACGGGGACTCTGGACCTCGAAGCGGAAGGAGTGTTGCCACTTGCTCTTGGTGAGGCTACTAAACTAGTTAGCATTTTGATTGATGCAAAAAAAGAATATGAATTTACAGTGAAATTCGGCGCAAAAACAGATACTGCAGATAGCGCAGGCAAAATTATTGCAACAACAGATAAAATACCAAGTAAAGAAGAGTGTCTAACCGTGTGCGATGAGTTTATTGGTGAAGTAGAGCAAACACCGCCTGCATATTCCGCGTTGAAAGTGAATGGTAAGCGTGCATATAGCCTGGCAAGAGAAGGAAAAAGTGTTGAGCTTCAGCCGCGCAAAATTAATATTTATTCTCTAAAATGCACTAATTATGATGTAAAGCAAGGAGTGGCAACCTATATATGCACTTGCTCGAAAGGGACTTACATTAGAACCTTAGCAGAAGATATATCTTTTTACTTGCAAAGTTTAGGATTTGTGCTAGAATTGCGCCGCTCAAAAGTGGGAATGTTTGATTTGAGTAATTCTCTCAACATAGAAAAATATGTAGACATGGATTACAAAGATTTAAATATTAAAGCTATTTTAGAGTGTAAGAGTTTGAAGGTAGAGGCGGTGCTAGACGACATCCCGGTGCTAGATGCAAACGAAAAAGACGTTCAAACAATTCGCTACGGTCAGGTTTGTTATTTTAATAATCATGGCGATGCAGAATTGGTATGGGTGCGCTTTAATGGCCAAATTATTGCAATTGGCAGCTTGTTTGCAAACCAGTTTAAACCTTCAAGAGTTTTTAATCATTATTTGGCTATATAAAAGCTAAATATTAAATATATAGGAGAAAAAAGATGTCGATAACACAAGAGCGTAAAACGGAATTAATGAAAGAATATGCTACGGCTGAGAATGATACAGGTTCTGTTGAAGTTCAGTGCGCGGTTCTTACAGAAAGAATAAAAAACCTAACAGACCATTTAAAAGATAATCATAAAGATTACTCTTCAAGAAGAGGGCTTTTGATGCTTGTAGGTAGAAGACGTAGACTTACGACTTACTTGAAAAAAAATAGCCTCGAGAGATATGTAAATCTTATTAATAAGCTTGGCCTTAGAAAATAAGAGTCTACATAAAACTATCTGTCAGTTTAAAATAAAAGCCAACATATGCAATTTATTGATGAAGCTAAAATATATATCAAAGCAGGAAATGGCGGGCATGGAGCGGTAAGCTTCAGGCGCGAAAAATATATTGATCGCGGCGGGCCCGATGGCGGTGATGGTGGCAGCGGTGGAAGTATTGTATTTCGCAGCAATTCACACCTTAATACATTGTTGAAATTCAGATATAAGAAACACTTCAAAGCAGAAAATGGCGAGCAGGGCAAAGGGCATAATAGAACTGGCAAATCTAGAGATAACATGATTTTAGAAGTGCCTGTCGGAACTCAAATTTTTTCCGAAGATGGCCTGTTATTAATTCATGATTTTACAAAAGATAATGAAGATTATGAAATATTGAAAGGCGGCGGCGGCGGACTTGGTAATTCTCACTTTAAATCATCAACTAACCAAGCGCCTCGCAAACGCACAGAAGGGGAAGTTGGCGATGAACTGGACGTTGCACTAAAGCTTAAATTGCTTTCTGATGCTGGGCTTATAGGACTTCCTAATGTTGGAAAATCAACGTTTTTAGCAAGGACAACATCAGCAAAACCTAAAATTGCAGATTACCATTTTACCACGTTGAAGCCTGGTCTTGGAGTAGTTTACGTTAGCGACGAAGAGTTTGTGCTTGCGGATATTCCCGGTTTGATTAAAGGAGCGCACGAGGGCAGCGGCCTAGGCGACAGATTCTTGAAGCACATTGAGCGCTGCGGCGTTCTTATTCACATAATCGATGCAATGAGCGATGATATAGTCAAGGATTATGATGTAATTCGAGCTGAGCTTGAATCATACTCGCCAATGCTGAAGGAAAAGCAAGAGATTATTTGTCTGAATAAAAATGATGTTATTGCCGAAGAGGAGCTGCAAGAAAAAATAGATATATTAAAAAAACACACTTATAATCAAGAAATTCATGCAATTTCAGGGTATACTGGAAAAGGAGTTGAAGAAGTGTTGAAAAAAACTTTAATGGCAGTCAAAGAATTCCAGTCAGGTGATGAATAAGGGTTTTAATTGTATAGTAAATGTGTTTAGTAAATTCTTGTTTGGGAAGCTAGTTAAATTAATTATATTTTATATTTAATTAAAGTCCTTCGCGAGAAAATGACTGCGCATAAACGGAAGCTAAATTTACAATATCCAGGAAATTATAAATTGGCAATTTTATTTGCATGTAACCACAAAACTGCCAATTATTTACAATAAAATAAAATACTTTCTAAAAATAATCTGCTGTATTATCTAAATTAGTTTCACCAAGAGTATCTAAAGTTTGTTGTTCTGGTTGATTAAATGGAATTGTTACAGCATGTTCATCTAGAGTCTCAAGAATAGCCTCAGAAGTTTGAATTGATGGATGGACTGGAACAATTACAACATCTTCGGATGTTTTTAAGGTACGAAGCGTATATTGTTTAAATAAATCAACAGCATCAGCTCTAATAACTGCTATTCTATAACCATTTGTTGCTTCCATTACTAAATATTCAGAGCTATTATGATTTTTTATTAGCCCGCCTGCATTTAATGAAATGCATTTAGCGGTAGATTGATGACCCTGTTCATTAGTCAGTTTAATTTCACTATTGTTTACATAATTTACATTTCCAAAAGTATCTAATTCGGCTACCATAAAAATTACCTTTTTAAATTAATTAGTTGTACAAAAGCTAATAATCATGTAAATTTAAAATCACATTTTAAATTTGCATTGAGCAATAGTAATTTTTTGCTATAAATATTTAACATTAACACAATGCTTGCAAAAGCTACATATATAATTTATAGATATAAGTGGATAAATAATTAAATATATAATCGATATGAATTCTTCAACAAAAGACTCGCCTATATTAATAATTGATGGATTTGGATTTATTTTTAGGGCCTATCATGTTCAACCCCCACTAAGTGCACCAGACGGAATGCCTGTTGGTGCAATTTATGGCTTTACTTCTATGCTTATTAAGTTAATTGGAGATTTAAAGCCTCAAAATGCGGTAATTGTTCTTGATCATAGCGGCCCTAATTTTCGTCATGAATTATATGATGAATATAAAGCTAATAGACCCCCAGCTCCAGATGATTTAATAGCTCAGCTAAAAATTGTTGAATCTGCAGCAAAAGCCATGAATTTTACATGTATTTCCAAACAAGGCTACGAGGCTGACGATATTATTGCAACTATTGCAAGCAAGGCATCAAATGAAGGCAGGAAGGCCGTTGTTATTTCGTCCGACAAAGATTTAATGCAGCTGGTAGACAAGCATGTAAGCATGTATGACCCTGCAAAATCCAAATATATAGAGGAAGAAGATATAGTTAAAAAGTTTGGTGTTGGTGCAAATAGAGTACGCGATGTGCAGGCGCTTATGGGCGATAAATCTGATAATATTCCTGGCGTTGCTGGAATTGGTCCAAAAACAGCTTCCCAGCTTATTAATGAATTTGGTAATTTTCATGAATTATTAGATTCAATTAATAAAGTAAGTAAACCTAGGCTTCAGAATTTACTTACTGAATATAAGGATGACGCGCTTCTTTCGTGGCAATTGGTGGGACTTGATGAAAATGTAGAGCTATCAGAAACATTGGATGATTTTGGTTGGCAACCACCAAAGCCTAAGCAAATATCAGAATTTCTTAATAGATATGGTTTTAGGTCATTAAATAAGCGGGTAGAAAACCTATTTAAAATTCAAGTGGAGCAAGCAGAAGAAGCTGGTATAGAGCATGAGGATGCTAAAAAAAATATATTGGTTATTAATCAGAATATAAAAGAAATTTCATCTTTTGAAGAGGCGGGGCAGTTAATATCAGAGATAAAAATAAATGGATATGTAGCGCTTCACCATACAACACAAGAAAAAGATTTGATATTATTTTTGAATTCTGGAGGAGCGACATATGAGGTGAATTATAGCAATAATTCTAGCCAAGAAGTAGCTGCAAGTGATTTATTTAATTTTGCTGAAAATAATAATAGCTCTAATAATCAAGATGACAAATTAATTAAAACTATTAATGCGCTTTTGACTAATAAATCAATTAAAAAAATTGGCTATCAAATTAAAGATATTATGCATGATCTAGATCAAGAAATTTGTGCATATGAAGATATCCAGATCATGGATTATTTACTGAGCGCTGGCAAAAAAGCCAAATCTTTGCTCGAAGTAATTCATCATTATAGCGAAAATGAACCAATCAGTGAAAAACATTATGTGGCATATTTTAATGCTTGCTATGAAAAATTATATAAACAGTTAATTTTAGACAAAACATTACATTTATATAATGATATTGACAGGCCGCTTGCATTCATTTTATATAAAATGGAGAGAGAAGGGGTCAAAATAGATGCATCTATTTTGCAAAATTTATCTAGTTCAATGGGAGATAAAATAGAGTCCATAGAACAAAAAATATATAATTTAGCCGGCAAGGAATTTAATATTGCCTCGCCCAAACAGCTCGGGGAAGTTCTGTTCGATGATCTGAAATTACCATATGCCAAAACAAGTGGTAAATCAAAAAGCTATTCAACGAATGCTGATATTCTTGAAAAATTAGCCGGTGATGGATATGAAATCGCATCTTTATTATTAGATTTTAGACATTTAACAAAACTTAAAAATACGTATACTGACGCTTTGCCGAGGCAAATTAATGAAAAAACAGGAAGGGTGCATACTAGCTTTATGCAATGCGCTACTTCAACAGGTCGCCTTAGTTCAGTCAACCCTAATATCCAAAATATTCCAATCAGAACTAAAGATGGTAATAAAATACGTTCTGCTTTTGTTGCAGAAGATGGTAATGTTCTAATATCTGCTGATTACTCTCAAATTGAACTGCGCATACTTAGCCATGTTGCTAAAATCAGCACTCTTAAAGATGCTTTTGATAAAGGAGCTGACATACATGCAATCACCGCTAGTCAAATTTTTGATTTACCTATAGAAGACATAAGTTCAGAAATTCGTCGCAGCGCAAAAGCAATAAATTTTGGAATCATTTATGGTATTAGTGCTTTTGGTCTTGCAAAACAATTGGGAATTCCTAGAAAAGAAGCAGCTGAATATATTGAAAAATATTTCCAAAAATATCCAGGCATAAAACAATATATGAGCGATATAGTTGAATATTCTAAATCAAATGAATATATTGCAAATGAGCTGGGTCGCAAATGTTTTCTACCTAACATTAACAGCAAAAATCATTTACTTCGTAATTTTGCAGAGCGCGCAGCAATCAATGCACCAATGCAAAGCCTTGCATCAGACATAGTTAAAATTGCAATGATTAAATTACAAAAAATTCTTGAGAGTCAGAATTTCAAGGCCAAAATAATTCTGCAAATCCATGATGAATTAATTATAGAAGCACCCGCAAAAGAACAAGAAAATTTACTAAAAATAATTAAAGATACAATGGAAAATGCAATAAATTTAACTGTAAAAACCTCTGTTGATATTAGCTACGGTGGTAGCTGGATGGATTTATAAATATGATAATATTACATTTAAAAATATTAAAAAAACTATATTTGCAAAAAAAGTTTTGACATGAATATAATTCGGGTATTAGTTCCAAAGGCAAGAATGTTCCCTCTTGATTATTCAAGTGATAAGGATCATAGAGTTGGTGAGTTAGTGAGCGTTCCATTTAGAAATAAAATAATCACAGGAATAGTAACAGAAATAAATATCGAAAAAAATAATAGCTTTAAACTTAAAACTATCTGTGAAGAGCAAAATTGTAGTGAGTATGTTCCAGGTTCTTTAATTGAATTAATAAAAAAAGCTAGTAATTATTATCTTACCGAGCAAGGGTCGTTTGCAAAGCTATGCCTGCCTGTGGAAATTGCTGAAAAACCCATAAAGCAATTTGAGCATGAATATATAAAAAAGCAAGAATTAGCAGGTTTATCTAAGGAGCAGCAAGATGCTCTGTGTTTGCTAGAAAAAGATAACAAACCGTCTTTGATTAAGGGAGTTACAGGCTCTGGTAAAACAGAAATTTACTTTCATGCCGTAGCAAATCAACTAAAGGAAAGTAGGCAAGCTTTAATTATGCTGCCAGAAATATCGCTTAGCACTCAAATAATTAAACGTTTTGAAGATAGGTTTGGTTTCAAGCCAGCGATTTGGAATTCAAATGTAACCAAAGCGCAAAAAAAACGTATTCTCAGGGGGGTTATTTTAGGCTCTGTTAAGGTTTTGATAGGGGCTCGTAGCGCGCTGTTTTTGCCATATAAAAATTTAGGAATTATTGTGGTAGATGAAGAGCATGACTCTTCATATAAACAATCAGATGGTATTTTGTATAATGCAAGAGATATGGCAATTCTTCGAGGAAAAATAGAAAGCAGCAAGGTGCTTCTTATATCTGCAACGCCATCAATAGAGTCAATATATAATGCAAAAATAGGCAAATATGCAATGCATGTAATTGAGTCTAGGTTTAATAATAGCCAAATGCCATTTGTCGAATATATCAACATGAAAGATGAGTCTCTGAAGACAGGTTGCTGGCTGTCTATTCAGGCAATTAATGCGATTAAAGCAACAATAGCACAAGATAAACAAGTTTTGATTTTTTTAAATAGGAGAGGGTATGCACCACTTCTTATGTGCAAAAATTGTGGATACCGTGCGGAGTGCAAATCATGTTCTAGCTCCATGGTTATGCATAAAGCAAAGATGCGGCTTGAGTGCCATCATTGTGGTGATTTTTCAAGAATTCACCAAGCTTGTCCAGACTGTAATAAAGATGATGATTTAATTTTGTGCGGCCCGGGAATTGAAAGAATAGAAGAGGAAGTGCGTAATATTTTTACAAACGCAAAAATATCTACAGTTAGCAAAGAAATTTCTAATGATAGTAAAAAGATGCAAATCTTGTTGCAAGAAATGCAAGATAATCATATTGATATTTTGGTTGGTACGCAAATTATTACCAAAGGCTATCACTTCCCCAAACTATCTTTGGTGATAGTTGTCGATGCTGACGCTTGCTTTACAGGTGGTGACCTCAGAGCTAGTGAAAGAACTTTTCAGTTGCTGCATCAAGTTGGCGGAAGAGCGGGTAGAGAGCAAGATAAAGGAAGGGTTTTATTGCAAACATATATGCCAGAACATAGGGTAATTCAGGCGTTAGTTAGCAATTTAGAAGAGGAATTTATTGCTAGCGAGCTAACAGCTAGAAGCGAAGCGCAAATGCCGCCATATACCAAAAGTGCCATCATTACTATTACCGGTAAGAACCCAGAAAACACCAAGGATATTGCAAGGCAAGTAATTTCTTATGCACCAAAGTCGGATAAATTAAAATTACTAGGCCCTGCCGAGGCCATAATGTATAAAATTTCGGGTAAATATAGATATAAAATTCTAATAATAGCACCAAGAAATTTTAACTTGCAGAAATACATACAGGTGTGGCAAGATTCGCTAAAATTACCTTCTTATATACATCTTAAAATCGACATTGACCCTTATAGTTTTGTCTAAAATTCAGTGCCTGTAAATTTATAATACGATAATACATCTCTATTTTTTGCAATGAAATTGCATACATTCTAGTCAAAAGCTATTATAGAGCTGGTAATGAAATAACAGCTCATTATACTCAATTTCTAATCTTGTTCTTCACCATCAAATGAGTCGTTTGATGAATTAACATCTTCTTCACCAGTCATTTTTACTTCTTGATCATTGTAGTGTAAATTAGCTCCAAACCACACATCATGTTTAGATACTTCTGACTTTAATATATTAAATTTACTATCAACATAAGCAACAGCAGTGGCACCAGTTACACTTGTTGCAACCCCTATAGCATGCGAAGTATAGTCTTCTTTATGTGAAGATGGTTTTAGCGATTTATTTGCTATTTGTTTTGTGGTTTTATATATATTTCTTGTAACTAGTGATCTAAGCATTTCTTCCTCATAATTATAGACTTTCAAGAACTGTGATATTAAATATTATTAAAATAGTGTTATATCATACAAAGTTCATTTTAATAAACTTACATCTTCTAATCTAAGAAAATTTTCTTTGCTGATGATTTTTTTACAACAGTTTCAGAAGCTTTTGATGTATTTAATAATTTTGAATTATCTTGATGAGTAAATGCAGTTTTTAAGTAATCATCTATTTCTTGCTTTAAATCATCGATTTTATCACGGAAAAAATGGTCAGCTCCTGTGATCATTTTATAGGCAACATCAATATTTTTTTGTTTGGCAAGACGCTCAGATAGCTCGTGAACCGCCTCTTCTTTAACAACGCTATCACTGTCCCCCTGCAATATTAATCCTGGGACTGGGCACGGAGCAAGAAAAGAAAAATCATATTTATTTACTGGCGGTGAAACTGCAATAAAATTCGTAATCTCTGGCCTGCGCATAATAAGCTGCATAGCAATCCAAGCACCAAATGAAAAGCCAGCTATTAAATTTACTCGGCTCATCGGATAATTAACCTGCAACCAATCAAGTGCAGTCGCTGCATCCATCATCTCGCCAAGGCCCTCATCATATTCTCCTTCCGAGCGACCAATGCCTCGAAAATTAATACGAAGAACAGTGAAATCGTTCTCGAATAAAGTTTTATATACATTATATACAACCTTATTATTCATAGTGCCGCCATATAATGGGTGCGGATGAAGCACTAGAGCAATTGGAGCTTCAGGGTTAGTGGATTCAGCAAATTGTCCTTCAATTCGTCCCGCTGGGCCGTTAAAAAATATTTCTGGCATATGTGTAATTTCCCTGCATTTTATGATTTTATGTTTGATGTACAAATTATAGAGAAATATGTCAAATATTTCAACAAAAATAACATTTTTTTTATTTTTTCCATCTATTATGGAACCAAAACCATTGTCCTTTTTTTTCCATAATCCATTTTTCCAAAGTTTTATTGATGCTAAGCATGATATCATAGCAATCTTTTTCTCTGTTTCCTGTATTTTGATATTCAAGCGGCGAATGTATGATTACCTGAAAAAAACTAGATTGTTTTTTGCGCACAAGCTGAATAGGAATTATTGGATAATTATATTGCAGAGCAAACCTAGCAATTGCAGGGGCTGTCATTGCTGGCTTACCAAAAAACGGAACCTCTATTCCTTCGTTCATTTTTTGGTCAACTAGCATAGCAATAGATTTCTTGGATTTAATTGCTTTAACAATATCCTTTGCTCCTTCCCGGCCTTTTGCGATCATTGTAATTTCCTGATTTCCAACTCGCTCTGCCAAAACTTTTTTATCAATGTATGGATTATTTGCTGGTCTATATATAATTGCCATCTCTGGGTATATATCTGTACTTTTCCTAATCATAATATCCCAATTAGCCTGATGCGCTAAAAAAATCAGAAATGGCTGCTTGGCATCTTGAAATTTTTTTACCTTCTCAAGGCCAATAAATTCAACTCGTTTATCAAGTTCTTCATTAGATAATTGATTAATAAAAGAAAATTCACCGATATATCTGCCAAAATTATCCCATAAATTTGTTAGAATATTGTCAATATTTTCTACTCCGTTTATTGCTGACTCAATGTTTTTTCGTGCTATTTTAGTTGCAGGTAAATATGGGCCAATTTTTTTGCAACAAATTGCGCAAAAATTTGCTGCTTTATCAATCGAAAACAAGCGAAAAATTGATGTCATAATTATGAATAGAATATATTCAGCCAAATATTTTAATTTTTTCATTTATTAATTCTAGTAATTTTTTATCGTTATTAATGATAAGTTCAACATCCATACAAATTATGTATTTTTGTTGCTCTTTGCTAATTTTTACATAATCTTTTGATGTGGTGATTAGTTGTAAATTTTTATTTTTTACTTCTCCAATTAATTCCTCTATATCCTTTTCAGAATATAAATAATGGTCTGAAAATGATTTAGATTGCTCTACATTAACACCATAACTTTTAAGTAATGAATAAAACCTTTTTGGATCACCAATCGAGGCAAAAGCATAATAGTTTTTGGCTTTGTCTAATTTATTTGCTAAACTCATATTAGCACCAAAATTATACGTTTTTGACTTAGCTGCTTTTTGTGTTAAATAGTTTTTGTGAGTGCCATTGCCCATCATAATCATTGCATCTGATCGCGCAAGGGCAGAGTTTATATCCTCACGCATAGGGCCAGCTGGTATAAGGCGGCCATTACCTACGCCTCGCCCCGAGTCAACAACCAAAATAGTAAAATCTTTTATAAAATTAGGGTTCTGCATACGGTCATCAAAAATTATCACTTCTGGTTTATTTTTGAAAATGCTTAAATCTAGATATTTAGGATTTTTACTAATAACCACTTTTCCATGTCGCGCAAGCAGCAACGACTCATCTCCAACTTCTTCTGCAACATCATTTTCTTTTACAACTCTAGTATTGGAAACTTTTGTCTTATATCCATTTGTTACAATAATAAATTCAATGTTATTTTGTTTTAATATATTTGCAAGCCAAATTACTATTTGTGTTTTGCCTGTACCGCCAACACTTGCATTACCGACGCATATAGTGCGAGAATCAAACCTAATCGGTTTTGCAAATATTTTCCTGAGTTTAGCAAGCAGTAAATATATCCACGAAATAGGAATTAGTACTATACTAAATAGCCCTCCTTTATTCCAAAATTCAGGATATCTTAAATTCATCATGATAATATTTTTTTTATTTCTTTAAGGTAATTATTCATCATAAGGCGTCTATTATCAACAAATTTCAATGCATTTTCTGCATATGTTTGAGCTGCTGCATCATTTTCATAGTTCAAGAAATATTTTATTTTTTCTTCAAGCTGCTCCTGATCCCTAACTTGCAATGCAGCTTTGCTGCTAACCATTTCATCTGCTATATTTTTGAAATTACTCATATCTGGTCCAAGTAATATTACATTTTCAAAATAAGCAGGTTCCAGTAAATTATGGCCTCCATGTTTAAAAGACCCTCCAACAAAGCTGATGTCAGCCAATTTATAAAACAAACCAAGTTCTCCAAAGCTGTCCACAATATATAAATCTTTTGCAATATCAGGGTTTTCACCGCGCGAGCGTAAATTATAGCTAAGCCCCATTTGTTCACACCTTGCGCATAGCTCCTTGGCGCGCTCTGGATGCCTTAATATCACAATTGGATAATAGTCTAGATCACTATTTTTAAGTTTGTCTATAATTTTTAGAGTTATATTTTCATCAATTCTGTGCGTACTGCTGGCAACAAATATTTTTTTGTTTTTTAAAATAGATGATAATTTTACAAATTTCTTACTATCAACTTCAAGCTCTTTATTGCTGAATTTTAAATTGCCATGATTAACAGCGTCAGAGCATCCAAGGTTGTGATATTTTATTAAATCAGCTTTTGATTGAACTATAATTTTGCTAAAATGATCTGTAATTAACTTGAACAGCCATTTTCTCTTTTGCCAATTTGAATATGATCTATCAGATAATCTAGCATTAACTAGCATTATTTTCATTTTCTTCGATGCCTGATGAATTAAGCATGGCCAAAATTCAGATTCTACAAAAATTGCTAATTTTGGCTGCCAGTGATTCAAGAATTTGTTTACTATTAATATATTGTCAATAGGCACGAATTGATGGATAGCATTGCTTGGCAAATTTTGTTTGAGGATGCTAGCAGAAGATAAAGTTCCGGTAGTGATAATAAAATTATATTTACCATTTTCTGACGTTCTTCTTTTATCGCTCATGGCTTTCACTAGATTCAGTGCAACCATAGATTCGCCAACGCTGGCTGCATGTATCCATATTATATTGTTATTATTTTTTTTGGGCATAAAAAAGCCAAAACGCTGCAATAATGAATTCCATGTATCTTTGCTTCTTGTAATGCGAAATAAAAATATTGCTAAAAATATGGGCAAACAAATTATGTGAATTATATTATATATAGGCAAAAATAATTTTTTAATCATTACTCAATGACTCCTTATTACTTATGTCATTTAAAATGTCTTCCGCCTGGTTTTGCAATAAATTTAGCTGATTTTTTAAATTAGCAACATCTTTTGCATCATCACCGCTGCTGACAATTGAATCCCCAATAATAAATACTATATTAGAAAATGGCTTAGGAACCATCATTTTATCCCAGCTATTAAGCGTAAAATATTTATCAGCAGCGCACGAAACAGGAATTAAATGCCTTGCATATTTAGCTGCAATTTTTGTGATGTTACTATTAATTTCCCTAGCAGGGCCTCTTGGTCCATCTGGAGTAATAACTATTTGATGATTTTTTTTAAGCTCACTAATTATGCCTTTAACAGCACCTGCGGCATTGCGATTGGTAGATCCTTCTATTACCCTATGCCCTCTATATTTTATAATATCAGTTAGTAATTTGCCATCTCTATGCGGAGAAGCAAGCGCAGATATATTTTTGCATTTCTTAAGTCCTTCCAGAGCATATGCAATATGTTGATGCCAATGGGCAAATAAAACACAATCATACTCTTCAGGCTTTAAATATTTGGATGATGTGCTTATTATTTGA
>JAHDEH010000019.1 GCA_020628955.1 Alphaproteobacteria bacterium | reverse complement strand
TTCAGGGAAATATGAATTAAGTCCTGCAATAAATATTAATACTACATTTATAGATAAAAAAAAGAGAGAAAATAGCATCAGTACGAATGTTAAGATAGCAAATTATGAAATAATAATAAATTACAGCACAAATAGTTACAGACAATCTGTTGCCATAATTAAGGATATAGAAAAATATATGCCACATGGTGCGCATATAGATGATGTCGATATAAATAAAATCACTGCTTTATCTCCAAAATATATCAAAAATATAAGTGAATATAAAAAAATTGGCTTGATTAATAACAGAATTAAAATTATGCTGAGCGAAATATTGTAAATTTACTTAAGTTTATGCAGTTTCATTGTCTTGCCTGGACTACCCGCATATAGTGTTCGCTTAGCCAATTCTCGCGCAGGACTTTAATTAAATATACAATAAATTAATTTTGGATTTATAAAAAATGCCTCGTAAAATCAGAAGAAAGAGTAAAATAAAAGCATCGCACATAAGAGCATTTGCCAGTCTTTTTAAAAATAGTAAAACGCCGCTAAGATCAATTATAACTATTTTATCGCTTGGCATTGGTATTGGCATTGCATATGAAGAAATGGTTGGTGTTGGTACTTGGCATAGTTTTGATCAGGATACAAAAAAAATTAATCTATGCTTCACTCCTCCATCTGGATGTGGTGGTTTAATTGCATCGCAAATAGCAAAAACAAGGTCTAGTATTCACATGCAGGCATATGGCCTCACTTCTCCTGCAATTATATATCAGCTAAAAGCAGCAAGGAATAGGGGGGTCAGAGTTAGCGTGCTTTTAGATGGCGGAAATTTAAGTGATAATAATTCTGTTTTCAGGGATTTGAAAAATAATAGAATCGATGTTTATTTCGATAAAATGCCAGGGATTGCGCATAATAAAGTAATTATTCTTGATAAGAAAAAAGTTATTACTGGATCGTTTAATTTTACCAAATCTGCAGATAATAGAAATGCAGAAAATGTACTTTTGATAAATGATAGTAAAATAGCGCAAAAATATCTTAATTACTGGCATAGTAGGCATGTAGCCAATCAATAAAAGAAAATCAACATCGATTTACATCTTTGATTAAAAATTAACTTTCCTTTGCAATTTTAAATTGATATAATAATATTTATAAACTATATTCATAGCTATTGTGCTTTTAGAGAAGTTATAAATATAGTTTTGTATTTATTTATTTTAAAATGGGAGAGATTAATATGACTACAAAAGAGAAGCAGAGAAAAAATTTTGAATTACAAATTAAAGAAATCAAGAAAGATATTTTAATAATTGGAACAAACGCCTCAATGCGCGTAGCAAACGAAATGAAAAAAGGCTACCAAAATCGCGCAGAGCTGCTTGAAGATATAATTAAGGAGGCAGAGTCTGAAAAAACATGGTTTGATAAATTATCGCATAATTTGCTGCATATATCAGATGGTGTTCAAGGCGTGTTTAAATTTTCTACTATACTAGCTGATGTGAAAGAGGCTTATAGCGCAGAGGGTAGCAAATGGAAAGGAATTAAATCTGCATTTAATCAAATCAAAGTATCTGTTAAATTTTTATACGAAACTAATGGCAGAGAGCAATTAATGCAGCAGATAAAAAATGATATGGTAAATTTTAAAATCTATGAATATTATGAATTAGACAATTCTGACTATTCAGAAGATGCAAGTAATGACCCTGATATATTCGAGGATTCTTCGGATGATTCATTTGAAATTAATTATGATAATATTAGTGTTTTAGAAGAAGATAATAATAAAGAAAAAACTTCAGATAGTACTGGAATGGATAGCGCCGAGAGTAGCTTTGATGCTGGTGAAATGCCAGAAGGGTATAAGGTAAATAGTAAAGGAGAAATTATTAAAATTAAAACTGATGATGGTTCTTTAAGTACTGATAGTGCTTTTGAAGACACAGAAACCATAACTGATGAATTAAGTAGTAGCACAGATTTTATGGAGCTGGACGGTATGGATATAACAAAGCTTCCTGAAGATTCTTTTGATGAAGAAAAGCTTCCAGAGGGCTACATAATTGTTCGTGGAATTGTTAGATATGTTGGCGTTGAGCGCTCGAGTTATTTTCAAAAAGAAAGCGCTGATGCAGAAACTGTTTTTCAAACTCCTTTATTTATTGAACTATCTGGCGAGGAAACGGAGAGTTTTGATGCAGCTGAGCTGCTAGCTGCAAGCACAGATTCGCAGTAGATTTACTTTGACATTAATCTCCTTGTTATTTATGTTGCATATATTGTAAATTTAACTCCCGTTTATGCAGTTTTATTGTCTAGTTCGCCTAGCCGTATATAGCGCTCACTTAGCCAATGCTCGCGCAGGACTTTAATTAAGTATACAATATTTCAAATTACTGTAAATTAAAAAATAAGGAGATTATAAATGTTTAGAACTGTTGTTAAAAGATATCTGAGAATAGGGAAGCAGGGCGCTTCTAAATATCAAAAAAATACTGAAAAATATCTGAGTAATAGCAAGGCTGGAGAAGGAAGTTTAGTATCTAAGCATGCAAAACAGACTGAAAAATACACATCAGTATGGATGAAAACAGATGGTAATAAGGCTGTGGAAGTTCAGGGCATTCATAGCAAATGTCCAATTGATGCGCAGCCAATTTATCCTTCTTGTGATGTTGGCACTGCTAGTATCAGCGAGAATCAAGATGCTGCTGAAATGAAAGATGATTCTCTGCTTGGTGATGTTGACTCTACTAATGCGTAATCGCAGTTATTGTAAATTTAATTAAATTTATGCAAGCCATTGTCTGACTTGAACTATTATATATGGCACCACTTAGCCAATGCTAGCGCAGGACTTTAACATGGCTAGAGAGTTGTATTAAGCGCTAATACTAAGCGTGTAAGTTTGCCACTCATCAGATAATTCCTTAATCTACAAAGCAAGCTCTATCCATTCTTGTTCGCTGATGATTTTTACTCCAAGTTCTTTGGCTTTCTTTAATTTGCTGCCTGCTTTTTCGCCGGCCACTAGAATTGTGGTGTTGCTGGAAATTGCGCTAGAAACTTTTGCTCCCAGTCTCAGCGCCTGCTCTTTTGCTTCGCTGCGAGAGAGTTGCTTCAGCGTTCCTGTGAAGACTATATTTTCGTTTGATAGTTTTTGGATAGTTTTATTGTTTATTTGGTGATCTTCTATTTGCAGAATATTTGTTAGCTCTTTTGCAGTTGATAAATTTTCTTGGCAGTCAAAAAAATCTTTCATGTCATCTAAAATTTTATTGCCTATTCCGTCTATATTTTCAAGTTCATTGTATAGTTCTTGTTCATTATTAGCGAGATTTTCCATAGCTATTAAAAAACTATCAGCATTTTTGAATATTTCTGCTAGAATCTTGGCATTTGACTCGCCAATATGCCTAATACCCAGCGCATATATAAATTTTTGCAATGTTGTGTTTTTGGCTTTTTGAATATTGCTAAATAAATTTTCAGCCGATTTTTTGCCCCATCCAGGCATGTTTTCTAGCTTTTGTATTGAACTCAAATTCTTTTCTTCGATGAAAAATATGTCTACAGGGTTGTTGATCATATTTCGTTCCAGGAAGAAATCTATTTGTTTTTTACCTATCCCGTCTATGTTGAGGGCGTTTTTTGATACGAAGTGTCGCAATGCTTCTCCTAGTTGTTTGGGGCAGTTTAAGCCATTATCGCAGCGAATGATTACATCGTCATCAGCAATATGTAATTTTGCATCACATGACGGGCAATTTTCTGGAATTTTGACTTTTGGCAGATCTTTTTGGCGATCATCTATGCTAATTTCTGTGATTTTGGGGATGACGTCCCCAGCTCTGTGCAAGAATACATAATCCCCAATCCTGATATCTAGTCTTGCAATTTCATCGAAATTATGCAGGGTTGCTCGTGCAACCTGAACGCCTCCAATGTTAACAGGTTCTAGTTCTGCAACTGGTGTAATAATGCCAGTTCTTCCAACTTGCAATGTTATGTCGTTTAATTTTGTTTTTGCAAATATTGCTGGAAATTTATGCGCAATTGCAAATCTAGGGCTTCTTGCTATAAATCCTAGCCTGTTTTGTAATTCAAAATCATCTATTTTATATACAATGCCATCTATTTCATAGGGCAAATCTTCTCGTATCTTGTTACATTTTTTGTAAAACTCAATGACAGAATCAAGTGAATTTGATAGTGAAAATAGTTCGTTGGTGCAAAAGCCCATATTTTTTAATTTTTCTAGCAATTCTGACTGGCTACTGGCAAATTCGCTGCTAGTATGGCCAATTGCGTATACAAAATATTTTAACGGTCTGCTTTTTGTTATATTGGCGTCTAGTTGCCGCAAAGAACCAGCGGCGCAGTTGCGTGGATTTGCAAATAGTGGTAAATTTTTAGCTTCTTGCTGTTTGTTGAGAGTCTTAAAATCTTCCTTTTCGATATAAATTTCCCCTCTAATTTCTAGCAAACTAGGGGCTCCTGTTATATTATGTGGTAAATTTTTTATAGTCTTAATATTTTGCGTGATGTTTTCGCCTATATATCCATCGCCTCTTGTTGTTGCATTGATTAACTTGCAGTCTTTGTATGTAAGTGAGAATGATACGCCGTCAATTTTTGGCTCGCAAGATATTTTAGGGAAGTAGTCAATTGATAAAAATCTTTGTGCTTTTTCTATAAAATCATTTATATCTTCTGTTGAAAATCCATTCGATAGAGATAGCATTGGCGCTAAATGTTCATGCTTTTCAAATTTATTTTGCACAGTAGCGCCAACTTTTTGCGTTGGGCTGTCGTCTTTAGTTAATTCTGGAAATTCTAGTTCTAATTTTAAGAGCGTATTGAATAATTGGTCATACTCTGCGTCTGATATGGTAGGTGCGTCGTTGATATAATATTCAATATTATATTGCTTTATTTTTTCTGTTAATTCCTTGATTTTTTGTTTAGCTTGGTCTTTGTTCATGGTGTTAATATATTTTTTTATTAGCGCGTATTTATAACTTTCAGTATTGCATAAAATTTAGTATTATATGTCAAGTCCAATATCAACAGAAGGGGCTGAGTGGGTGATTTTACCAACTGAGATAATATCAACTCCTGTTTGCGCTATTTGTTTAACATTTTCAAGCGAAATATTACCAGATGCTTCAATTATTGCTCTATTTTTTATTAAAACCACGGCCTCCTGCATCTCTTCTATGCTCATATTGTCAAGCATTATGATATCTGCGCCTGCGCTCAAGGCTTCGTCTACTTGCTGCAGAGTGTCGCACTCAATTTCTATTTTTGCATAGTGAGGGTTGTTAGCTTTTGCAAGTTTTAAGGCTTTTTTGATGCTACCACAAATAGCAATATGGTTATCTTTTATCATAATTCCGCTATCAAGGCAAAGTCTATGATTAACACCGCCTCCGCATCTTACGGCATATTTTTGTAAGGATCTGAGTCCTGGTGTAGTTTTTCTAGTATCTGCGATTTTAGCTTTTGTGCCTTTGATTTGCGAGGCAAATTTATTTGTTAAAGTAGCGATGCCAGACAGATGCTGCATATAATTTAATATTATTCGTTCTAGTAATAATATCTCTTTAGCGCTACCACTGCCTTCAATAATAACATCTCCTTTATTTACTTCTTGAGAGTCTGTTTTTAAAATTCTATAATTTATTTGCGAGTATTCGTCTAAGTAATATTTTGCAATATCCGTACCAGATATAATTATATCTTCACGTGCGTTGATTTTGAAATTCACTGATTGATTGTCGTCTATAACACTACTGGAGGTAATGTCTCCATTTATTCCAAAATCTTCTTGTAACGACTTGTCTAAAATATTTTTAATTAATCTAATATTTAGTTGCATAATAATCTCTTATAAGTAATAATAATATATAGAATATATACTAAATAAATTTTTCTGGTAGTGTTTGAATAAAAAAATATACTATTATAGCATTAATACGCATAAAAATATGTTGCTTTTGTTATATATTTGTATTATTGATAGTTTAGTTAGTTTTTAACAGCTTGTGCATGAAGATTTAAAAGAGGATACAATGCATTGGAACGATATTGAGGATATAGTAGAGGCGCTGGAGGATAATTTTTCAGATGAAGATTTTCCTGACAATTTATCTTATTTAAAAGAAATGGTATATTCGCTTCAAGGCTTCGACGATTATGAAGTAGAAGTAGATGAAGAAATATTAAAACAAATCTTGGAAACGTGGATGGAGGGCCGAGAAAGTTAGTTGTTTAAGTTGTAAAAATAACTTGCTTAGCAACTTATGGGGCAAAAATATAAAAAAAATAGTACAATATTCAAAAATGTACTAGCTTTTAAAAAAAATATGTAGTATAAGAATAATATCTATAAGTAGTCAATTTAATTTGAATACATATGATGTTCAACATAACTTAAATAAAATAAATATAATGGAAAAAGATAAAGCTCTCGCTGCGGCTCTCAGCCAAATTGAAAAAAGCTATGGTAAGGGGTCGGTTATGAAACTTGGCCAAAAACAAGAAATGAACATAGAAGCAATACCTACAGGCTCTGTTGGTCTTGATGTTGCTCTTGGAATTGGCGGTATACCAAAAGGTAGAATAATAGAGATCTTTGGGCCTGAAAGCTCTGGTAAAACAACATTAACTCTGCATGCAATTGCAGAGGCGCAAAAACAAGGTGGTACATGTGCTTTTATTGATGCTGAACACGCGCTAGACCCGGTATATGCTAAGAAGCTTGGCGTGAATACTGACGATCTTATAATATCTCAGCCAGACACTGGGGAGCAGGCTCTTGAGATTGCAGACACCCTTGTTCGTTCTGGTGCTATTGATTTACTAGTAGTGGATAGTGTTGCAGCGCTAGTTCCAAAGGCTGAAATTGATGGTGAGATGGGCGATGCTCACATGGGGCTGCAAGCAAGATTGATGAGTCAAGCGCTTAGGAAATTGACTGCGTCAACATCTAGAACAAATTGTACAATCATATTTATTAATCAGATAAGAATGAAAATCGGCGTCATGTTTGGTAACCCAGAGACTACTACTGGCGGTAATGCCCTTAAATTCTATGCTTCAGTGAGGCTTGATATACGGCGCGTTGGTTCTATTAAAGATAAGGATGAAGTTACTGGAAATCAAACTAGGGTAAAAATCGTTAAAAACAAGGTTTCGCCTCCATTTAGAGTGGTTGATTTTGATATTATGTATGGAGAAGGAATTTCTAAACTTGGAGAGCTTATAGATCTTGGTGTTAAGCACGAGATGGTAGATAAGGCTGGCGCTTGGTTTTCTTATGATGGTGTTCGCATTGGTCAGGGCCGAGAAAATGCAAAGCAATATTTGCGCGATAATAAAGAGGCGGCTAATAAATTAGAATCCACTTTGAAAGAATTGTTGCTTAGTTCAAATAATGTAGTAGAATTTGAAAATGAGGAATCCTAAATATGATAGATTTAACAGGTAATAATGCTTTTGTTACGGGTGCAAGCGGCGGTATTGGCAGCTCTATTGCCAAAAAAATGCACGAACTAGGAGCTCATGTTTATATTAGTGGTAGCAATATGGACAAATTAGAGGCTCTTGGTGGAGAACTTGGTAGTAATTATACCATTAAACAATGTAATTTATCTGATAAAGAAAGTTGCGCACAGTTGTTTGATGATATAGATAAGCTGGACATTTTAGTTTGCAATGCTGGTATTACTAATGATAATTTAGTGATAAAAATGACAGATGATGACTTTGAAAAGGTTATTGATATAAATCTTAAGGCAAATTTTATATTAAATAAAGCTGCAATAAAAAAAATGATGCGTGCAAGATATGGCAGAATCATTAATGTTTCGTCTGTGGTTGCGGCAACTGGTAATCCGGGGCAAGCAAATTATTGCGCTTCAAAAGCTGGCTTAGTAGGTATGACTAAATCACTTGCATTAGAGTGGGCATCCAGAGGAATAACAGTCAACGCACTTGCGCCTGGTTTTATTGAATCAAATATGACGGATAAATTAAGTGACGAACAAAAAGATGCTATTCTACAGAAGATTCCTTGTAAAAAAATGGGAAAGCCAGAGGATATAGCAAATGCCGCTTGTTACCTTGCAAGCCCTTTATCTTCTTATATTACAGGTCATACGTTGCATGTTAATGGTGGAATGTTTTTGGTATAATGTGTATTTTGTACTAGAATATATTAAAAAAATATGTTATAAAGATGTGTCTTTAAGATTAAGCAAGATTGATAATTAGAATAATCGACTGTTGTAATTGGTTTTTTTGTGGTTACATTAATCTTAGAAAGCAATAATAATAAAATTAAATATAATAAAAACAAAGGTGTTATATTACTATGAGTGAAAATTTAGAAGAAAGAGTAATTGGTGTTATCGCAGAAACTTTAAGAATAGAAGCTACAAGCGTCTCTCCGAGCTCTAAATTTGTTGATGATCTTGGCGCAGATAGTCTGGATTTAGTAGAGTTGATGATGTCGCTTGAGGCAACTTTTGACTGTGATATTCCAGATGAAGAGGCGGCAAAAATTGCAACAGTAGCAGATGCAGTTGCGTACATAGAAAATCACCTAGAAAAAAAATAAAACAAAGTTGAAAGCTCAAATTAATAATTTGGGCTTTTTTAATGGATATTATGAAAAGACGAGTAGTTATAACCGGACTAGGAGCCGTTACATCTTTAGCGCATAATGCAAAAGACTCTTGGGAAGCAATTAAATCAGGAAAAAGTGGCGTTAGCAAAATCGACCATTTTGATACGACTAAACTACCTTGCAAGATAGCATCTTCTGTAAAAAATCTTAAGGCAGAAGATTATATAGATGCAAGAGAGCTTAGAAAAATGGATAAATTTATTCATTATGGCTTAATTGCTGCAAATGAAGCGATCAAAGATAGTGGGTATAATCCAGAGTCTCAAGATCAGAAAAATCGTACAGGTGTAATGATAGGCTCGGGAATAGGTGGACTTGGCACTATCGCTTCAACTTCAGTAAGTTTTAATGACAGTGAAAAACCTAGAATTAGCCCGTATTTTATTCCCTCATGCTTAATAAATCTCTTGCCTGGACATGTTTCGATTATGCATGGTTATGCAGGGCCTAATAGTTCTGTGGCGACTGCTTGTTCTACTGGCGCTCATGCTATAGGCGACGCAGCCAGAATAATTAAGTATGGAGATGCCGATGTTATGATAGCAGGAGGTGCGGAAGCTCCGGTTAATCCGATTGGTGTTGCTGGTTTTTGTGCGGCTAAAACTCTTGCAACAAACTATAATGAAGATCCAACTAGTGCATCTAGGCCTTGGGATCAAGATCATGCAGGTTTTGTAATGGGTGAAGGTGCCGGCATATTGGTTTTAGAAGAATACGAGCATGCAAAAAAGCGTGGAGCAAAAATTTATGCAGAAATTTGTGGTTATGGTTTGACTGGTGATGCATATCATATGACTTCTCCTAATGGAATTGGCGCATATCGTGCTATGGAAAATGCTCTTAAAGATGCAAATGTTGCGCCGGAAGAAGTTGGCTATATTAATGCGCATGGAACATCTACAAAAGTTGGAGACGCAATAGAATTAAATTCAGTTCAAAAACTATTCGAGAATAATCGAAATGTTTGTATGTCGTCGACGAAATCATCAATAGGGCACTTACTTGGTGCGGCCGGAAGTGTTGAGGCGATTTTTACAAGTTTAGCTTTGCAAGACCAGGTGGCTCCGCCGACATTGAATTTACATAATCCAATTGAAGAAGTGACAATGGATTTGGTTCCTTTAGAAGCAAAAAGCCATAAAGTTAAATACGCGCTATCAAATTCATTTGGCTTTGGTGGCACTAATGCGAGTTTGTTGCTAGGTAAAATTTAATTAAAATGCAGTGCGTTAGGTCAATAAATATTATTTTAGTCAAATTTATATTTGACTTTTTATAAAACAGTTTATATACTACGCGCACCTAAGATAAAATAGAACAATTTGTTAAAACTTTAAGTAGAGTGTTTAAGTGACAAAAATTATAAAAGCAAAATATAAAGCAAGTAGACGTCTTGGAACCAGCATATGGGGTGATGGTAAAGATGCGTTTCACACAAGAAATTACAGACCAGGTCAACATGGACCAACGGGAAGAGTTAAAGCTTCTGATTATGGAATTCACCTGCAAGCTAAGCAGTGTATCAAAACTCACTATGGACGAGTAACTGAGAAGCAATTCAGAAATACATTTAAAATAGCTGCAAAAATGAAAGGTAACTCAGCAGAAAATTTTGCAGGGCTTTTAGAAAGTAGACTAGATATGGTTGTTTACAGACTGAATTTAGCACCAACAATATTTGCAGCACGTCAAATGGTTTCCCACGGTCATGTTAGACTAAACGGAAAAAAAGTTAATATACCAAGTCAAAGACTAAAGATTGGCGATAAAATAGAGCTTAAAGAATCGTCAAAACAAGTTGTTGTGTACCAAGAAGCAGCTCAAAAGCAAGACAGAATTGTCCCTGAGTATTTGTCGATGGATCCAGGCAAGATGTCAGGAGAATTCTTAAGAGTTCCTATGATATCAGATATACCATATCCATTCGAACCACAATTTGGTAAAATTGTTGAGTATTACTCTCACTAATAATATACAAATAAAAGCGTATCTATTCATAGATGCGCTTTTTTTATGTCGATCGTAAAACAATAGCGCTTCCCTTTTGGAGGTTTACTAGTAATATACATTGATTTTTTAAGTCAATTAAGCTTATAATCGCAACAGATAAATAGTAATAATTAAAAAAATATCTAGCTTTGAGATAATGAATTTAATTTTAATCTCTATTGTGCGCTGTGTAACTATCACATTTTCCTATTAATATAGTAAATCCACAAGTTAATTTTTGCTAGGTGCGCTAATTAAATTTACAATAACCCAATTTAGTCAAAATTTTAAAACCATATGTTAAAACATTTATCAATATATACTATCATTAATATCTTTGCTGCTATTGTACAATTTATATTTATTTGTATATTGATAGCTTCTGAAGTAAATCCTGCATTGTTCAATTTTAGAGATCTATTTATATATCAGGGATTATTCTTATGTTGTACTTTTTTATTATCTATTATTCCTTATATAATTTTTATCATAATAATTAAACTTAATAAGATTACATCACCTGTAATATATAGTTTATTTGGTTTTTTAGCTGTATTACCAGTAATAGTATTTATTTATACAAGAATAAAGATTTTCAATCCCTATGGAATACATCTTGTATGTTTCTATACTCTTTTAGGTGCTGTTTGTGGTTATTTATATAACAAATTAGAAAAAATATTTGATCAACACAAATTAAGTGGTAATAATAGTAAAGGTAAATAAACTAGATTTAGATAATATCATCATAATATGCGCAAAAGACTAATAGATGCAATCAGAGTTCATTATACACATAAAGTAGAATGTATATTAAAAGAAATAGAAAATCTTGATGTATTTTCTTCATTAATTTTAAAATTATCTGATTTATATGAAAAATATTTTAGTAGATCGACTAGTTTTGATATAAAAGATAGTTATTCAGAAATTATAGGTTTTGCGAATTATCTAAAATTATTAGAACAATATAATTATTATAATTGCAGCCCGCTGCATCTTGCAGTAATAAAAACATATGATGTAGTAAAAGCAGATGATGGTAGTATTATTGATATGCTTACAAGTAGCAAGCAATTTGATATAGAAACAAAAGAATTTAATGGCTATACGCCCTTGCATTTGGCTGTGAGATTAGGTAAATATCATGTAATAAAGCTTTTACTTGAAAAGAATGCTAATCCAAATTCAATAGATAATGAACAAAAATCTCCTTTGCATATGGCGGCTAAATGCTCTCCAGATATAGTGGAGTTGCTTCTGGATAATGGTGCAGATGTAAATATGAAAGTTGGTCATATTAGATATTTAAGTAGTGGATATAATTCATTTAGAGAAGATTCTCGTGAGGGATACTGGACACCGATTTTTATTGCATCTAGATATAATAATGATGAGTTAATTCATTTGTTGCTAGAAAGAGGTGCAAATATCAATGCTAGAGATTCTCTTGGTAGAACCCCGCTGCATATAGCTGCGCTTTTTGCGTCCAGAAAAGCAATAGAGTTTTTGCTTGAAAATGGAGCTGATATAAATTCAATTGATTGTGTTGGCAGGACTCCTCTTCATACACTGGTATCCTATAAATACTCTTATGACATAGATTTTTTGGCAATAAAGTTATTGTTAGAGAAGGGTGCAAAGATTGATAAGAAAGATGTTTATGGTCAAACTGCGCTTGACTCTGCTCTGCAATTACAAAAAATAGCTTCAATAAATGAATTATTGAAATATGGGGCTGTTTTAAGTCATCAGATGCAATGTACAGCTAAAACTATGTATGATAATTCAAAAAGCTGTGAAAAAATATCTCCTGAAGATGAAATTTCAATAATGAATATAGCTATGTTAATTCACCAAGTTGATCATATTTTTAAAAATTTCACTATTCTAAAAAAAAGCTCTTTTGAAAACATACAAGATAACCACATTAGATACATAGCAAAATATGTCGTTTATCGCTTTAATGCAATTTATGGCCAAAAAGATGCACAAAAATACATTGAAAAATTTAAACAATTATTTGCGGTGCAAAGTGATAATTTACCAGAAGATTTGATCAAAGAAATACAAAAGAAATTCTATGAATTCATAGACACATCTTTGAATAACATGCAATATATTCTGCACTCTTATTACAAAGAGTTTAGTCCTGTGCCTTTAAATATCTTGATTATGCAATTAGAGAAGGGGAATTTCGATACTACAAAAATTAAGGTTAGCATAAAAAAACAGATAGAGTTGTATAAAAAAGCAGGGTTTGTAGATAAAGAATCAGATAAATGTGGCATGTTAAATAGCGATATAGCAAATATAAATAATTGCAATACTTTAAAGGGTGAGCTTTTTTTATTGAATATTAAATTAATTAATTCGCTGACAGGCAAAAATATTACGATATCCCAAAAAGAGGCGAGCTTGATTTTGGAATCTTCAAATAATTTGCCTAAATTTTTAAAAGTAAAAATACTAAGTGTATTAGAAGTTGTTAATATATTAGATGCGGATGGGGTAATTATTGAAGAGCAATTTCAGAAAAAATTAGAGTCAGGGCTGGAATGTTTGTCCTTAATTATAGAAAATCATCATGAAGAAGAAAGCGAAGCGCAGCTAATGGGGCATGATGATAGCAATTAACTTGTATGTTTAATTTTGCTGATGAATCTTGCAAAATCTTGAACAGTTGCAAAATCTTTATAAACAGAAGCAAAGCGGATATAGGCAACAGGATCTATTTGAGAAAGCTCCTCCATGATTAATTTTCCTATTTGCCGCGAATGAATCTCGCGCGAGTTGGAGCTTTGGATCTCTAGTGTTATTTTATCAGTTATTTCTTCAATCTTGTCATTGGAAAAATTACGTTTTCTGAGAGCAGTCATAACTGCTTTAAATATCTTGTCGCGATCAAACGGTCTTTTTGCACCGGTGCGTTTTATGATTAATAGCTCGGTTAGCTGCATTCTTTCGAATGTTGTGAATTTGCCGCCGCATTTGGCGCAGCATCTTCTGCGCCTTATAACGGTTCCATTCGCGGTTTCTCTAGAGTCTTTTACGCTACTGCTATCTGATTCACAAAAAGGACATTTCATAGTTTATTACTTAATTTAAAGAAAAATATAAGATAACCTCATTCATTATTATTTTGCCTATTAGGTATTGCAGCTAAAGCCAGAAGCGTTAACTATGCATTTCCTGACAAATCAACATCACGCATTTCATTTGCATCTTGATTCTGTACTTCTTGCAATCCATAATCTTGATCCTCTGCCATTGGAGCAGGTTCGTCATGCGCGCCTATGTATAATTCAAAGTTTAACTTATCACTTTCTCCAAGCGTCTCGATTATGAATTCTGCATCAAATTCGTACTCATGCTTTATTGCAAAATTTACTATAGTTTGATTATGAGAATTTTCTAGTACGAAATCAGTAATATCAGAGCTCATAAAATCTAGATGTAAAGGGTTTTCTTTATATTTAGAAATTATGTCTTCCATTGCGTGTCCATTCTGTAAAGAATCTTCGACACTTGATAAAATATTTCCAAAATCTCCTATTTGATTATTTGGCTTATTTGTAAGATTATATATTTCAACAATTTGTTCTTCAGTGATTTCGTGTTTAGTATCTAACTGAATGTTATCAAAGAATTTTTCAGCTACAGCTTGATCGTTAGCATTTATCATAGATTCGAATCTTGACATATTTGGACTCCATTTTTTATTTATATTCAACCTTAAAGATTATAACTAAATCTCTCCTGTATATAACTGTAGGATGTATAATTTGTCAAGAAAAAAGTAAAAAAATTAATGCAAATTATCTCAAACAACAAAAATAATATTATATATAAATAGGAAAACGAGCGGCCAAATCTTGCGCTTTCTTTATAACTTCTTGCTCTGCTGCAGCATTTGGTTCGTTATTTTCTATAGAATCTAGAATATCTGCAATCAGATTACCAACTACCTTGAATTCTTCTTCTTTGAATCCGCGGGTTGTGCAAGCCGGAGTGCCAAGCCTAACTCCAGACGTAATAAACGGAGATGTTTCGTCAAATGGAACTGTGTTTTTGTTGGAAGTAATGCCAGCCCTATCGAGCGCTTCAGATGCTACTTTTCCAGTGATTTTATTTTTCCTAAGGTCCAAAAGCACCAAGTGGTTGGTAGTTCCGCCAGTTAAAATATTGTAGCCACGGTCTTGCAAAGTAGCAGCTAGAGTTTGCGCATTTATAATTACCTGCTTAATATATTTTTTAAAATCATCACTTAGCGCTTCGCCAAAAGCCACTGCTTTTGCAGCAATAACATGCATCAGCGGCCCACCTTGCAGGCCTGGAAATACCGCCTTGTTAAACTTTTTGCCAAGCTCTGCATCGTCTGATAAAATGATGCCGCCTCTTGGTCCGCGCAGAGTTTTGTGCGTAGTTGAAGTTGCAACATGCGCATGTGGGAAGGGGCTTGGGTGCTGCCCAGCTGCTATAATTCCAGAAATATGCGCAATATCTGCCATGAAATATGCGCCAACCTTATCTGCAATCTCACGGAAACGTGCAAAATCAAGCACACCAGTATATGCAGAAAAGCCTGCGATAATTAATTTTGGCTTATGCTTGAGGGCAAGCTCTTCGACTTCGTCGTAATTTATTAAATTAGTCTCCTTGTCCACGCCATAGAAAACAGGATTAAGCCACTTGCCAGACATGTTTGGCGCAGCACCGTGCGTTAAATGCCCACCGCAATCAAGCGACATTCCAAGAATAGTATCACCCGGCTGCAGCAATGCCAAGTAAACTGCTTGGTTTGCTTGCGAACCTGAATGTGGCTGAGAGTTTGCATAGGAACAATTAAAGAGTTCCTTTAACCGCTCATTCGCTAAATTTTCAGCAATATCCACCTCTTCGCAGCCGCAATAATAGCGCTTTCCCGGATAGCCTTCTGCATATTTATTAGTCATCACCGAGCCTTGCGCCTCCATGACAGCCTTGCTTGTGAAGTTCTCGGAAGCAATCAGCTCTATATATTGCTCTTGCCTTTTGCTTTCTGCTTTAATTGCACCGAAAATTTGTGGATCTACTGATTCTAATTTGTTGTTCATATTTTTGCCTATTTAATTACACATTGTTGGGTTATTTTTTATTAATTCTGATATATTTTTATCTCTATATATCCAATTTGGCTATATGTTACTGAAAACTTCATGCAAAGTCAAACCATCTTTTATTTTGTGTTCTTATTGTATAAAATACTTGTATGTAATATGTTTTTGTGATATTCTGATAACAGATGATGATAACTAATATAAATTTTTATATGAGAACGATAATAGATATTCCAGATATGCAAGTGAAAGTTTTAAATCAGCTTTCAAAGAAGAAAAAGGTTTCTAGGGCAGAAATTATAAGGCAAGCTTTAACAAATTATATTGCTAAATGCACAAGGCAAAAAAAATCATATAATAATGCGTTTGGTTTATGGGAAGATAAAAAAATGAATAGTTTAGAATATCAAAAAAATTGTAGAAAGGAGTGGGAATAGTGAGAGCACTTTTTGATACTAATATATTAATAGATTATTTGCTTGGCTATAACGAGGCTAAGTTAGAAATAGAGCAATATAATGAACCAGCAATTAGCATTATAACTAAAATGGAAGTTTTGGTTGGAGCTTCTGTAGATGATGAAGATAAAATAAAGAGTTTTCTTGAACATTTTACTATAATTCCTTTAAATGAAGAAATTGCAGAAATAGCTGTAGAAATTCGAAAAAATAAGAAAATAAAATTACCAGATGCAGTTATATGGGCGTCAGCAAAATACATTAATAGCTTGTTAATCACAAGAAATATAAAAGATTTTGCTGCCCAATCTGCGGATATTAAAGTGCCTTATAGTGTTTAGATTTTTTTTAATAAAACGCGCATCTCGCGTTATTTACCTAAATTATTAATCAGTTTTTTTGTTTCTTCGATAATGTTTTTTGAATTTAGTTTCACCATATAAACAAGTTTATTATCTGGCCTTGCTTTAGCGTGTCTTGGGAATTTTTGAATGAAGCTCATCACCATCTCAGAAATATCATATCCGTTTGCAAATTTCATAGAAAAACCACCAGGGCCACTATCAAGCTGAGCAATTTTAAGCTTTGCAAGTTCTTGCTTAATGCGCACCATTTGTAGCAGATTTAAGAATTCTTTGGGAATAGGGCCGAAGCGATCTATCATTTCATTTTCAAATTCTTCAATTTCAGCATCGTCTGCAAGCTCACCTGCGCGCCTGTATATTGCAAGGCGAAGAGATGAGTTGTCGATGTAATCAGCAGGTATTAAAACTGACAGGCCAAGATTGATCACCGGGCTGATTTCGGCAATTCCTGGTTTGCTATTTTGTGCTTTATCATTTTCCTTTCCTTCATTTTCTTGCAATTCTTCTATGGCTTTTTGCAGCATGTCATTATACAGCTCTGCTCCAACTTCTTTAATATGACCAGATTGCTCGTCGCCAACCAAATTACCAAAACCGCGCAGATCCATATCGTGACTGGCGATTGTGAATCCTGCGCCAAGCGTTTCTATATTTTGTAGCAAATCTAGGCGCTGAACAGAATGTTTCTTAATCTTTTTTCTGTGGTCTAGAGTCAGGTAAGCATGGCCGCGCAACTTCCCGCGCCCAACGCGCCCGCGCAATTGATATAGCTGACTCAGGCCCAGCATATCAGCTTTGTGAATGATCATTGTATTAGCAATGGGAATATCAATACCAGACTCAATAATGGTGGTAGAAAGTAATATATCAAATTTACCATCACAAAAATCATTCATTATTTCGTCAATTTTGGCAGGATTCATTTGCCCATGTGCAATTTGAAATTTAAGCTCAGGAACAATATTAGTTAGCTGCTTTGAGATCCACTCTATGTCCTTAATCCTAGGTGCTACATAGAAACTAAGCCCGCCGCGAAACCTTTCTCTCATCAAAGCATCGCGAAGGATGATAGGGTCAAAAGGCATCACATTAGTTCGTACAGGAAGGCGATCAATTGGCGGGGTCGCAATAAGGCTTAAATCTTTGATGCCAACCATAGACATTTGCAGCGTGCGCGGTATTGGCGTTGCTGAAAGCGTCAGTACATGCACATTACTTTTTAGGCTTTTCAAATGCTCCTTTTGTGCTACGCCAAAATGCTGCTCCTCGTCTATAATAATCATTTTTAGATTACTGAATTTAATATTTTTATTCAGCAATGCATGGGTTCCAACCACTATATTCACGCTGCCATCTGCTAGGCCATCTTTAACTTTTTTTGCCTCCGCTGGTTTTACAAGCCTGGATAGCTGCTTGATATTTAGTCCCATACCACGGAATCTTTCAATAAAATTTTGGAAATGCTGCTTGCAGAGGATAGTAGTTGGTGAGATCACAGCAATTTGCGGGCTATTATCTTCAATATCAAAAGCCGCCATGAAGGCAGCGCGCAGGGCAACTTCTGTTTTGCCAAAACCAACATCGCCGCAAATTAATCTGTCCATTAATTTACCAGATTCTAGATCTTCGCGCGCATCGTCAATTGCAGCTTGCTGATCATCTGTTTCGTTATATGGAAATTTTTTGCAAAATTTATCATAGGATTCTTGTTCAAAAACTACCGCTCTGGTTTTTGCTTTTGCGCGTTTTGCTGAAATTTTGATTAATTTTGCTGCAATATCTTTAATTCTATCCTTAAGCTTTGCGGTGCGCTTTTGCCAAGCGGTGCTACCAAGGCGATCAAGGGTTGCATCGTCGCTACCAAATTTCTTAATTTGATCAATATTTTCAACAGGTAGATAAAATACGTCGCCTCCATCATAGTTAATTTTGAGACAATCATGCGCAACTTCATTTACAGTAAGGGTTTCGATTTTTTCAAAAATGCCAACTCCATATTCTTTGTGAGTTATAAACTCTCCTTCTTTAATATTATCGATCTCCGTTAGAATATTCTGTAATTTCTTTTTCGAGGATTTTTTAGATGCGCTTGCAAATCTTTGGCCAAATATATCTTTCTCTGAGAAAAATATATAATCATCTGCAATAAAACCACTTTCTATAGACATAGATGTAATATTAATTACATTTTTCTTTGCCTCAGAGTGATTTTTAATCTCTTTATATTTATAGCCATTATTATCTATAATAGCTTTTAATTTTTCTCTGGACGCTCTTGAATTGCAGCTAATTACTGCAATCTTCTTTTTCTGTTTATTTAAATATGTAAAGAAATACTCAATTTCTGTTTGTTTATTTCTTTTTGCCTCAAGCTCGATATTTGGAATTAATTGATTGTTGAGTTTAGATTTTTCTGATACCTCTTGGCTGGATAAATTGAAATTACCATTTTTGCCAAGTATAGTTTTTGCCTCATCAGAGCTTATAATATACTCTTCAGGCTGTAGTGCAAAATAAAAAGATTCAGGGTTCGTCTTGTTGGACATTTGCCTAGCTTCATAGAAATCATTGTAACTATGTTCGTGCTCCATTATGCTCTGCACGCATAAATTATTATATATTATACTATAATCACTGCTATGATTGCTTGCATATTCAAAAATATCAGTAAGCTCAGCGTAGAATAATGGAAACAAATTTTCAAAGCCTTGAAATTTCTTCTCGGACATAATAGACTCATATAAAGGGTGATTTATATGATTAACTCCAAAATTATGTAAAAAATTATCCTTAAAATTTTGAATCGTTTGCGCGTTCAAAAGAGTTTCATTATTGCAGCTTATTGTGTAAATATCTAGCTTCGCGCTAGAAACTTGGCTATATGTATCAAACTCTTTGATGCATTCAACCTTGTCCCATTCGAATTGAATTCTAAGCCCTGATCCGCTATGATCCACAATGTCTATAATTTCTCCGCGAACTGCAAATTCACCGCTATCGACTGCGCTAGCTGAGCGCGTGAACCCATTATTTACTAAAAATTGAACTATTTCTTTTGAGCTTATATTCAATTTTGGATGTAAGATTAGCTGTTTATTCTGAAAATTCTTAAGTGGTGGCAATTTGCCAATTAAGTTTTTAGCGGATGTAACAATGATTTTAGGTTTTTTGCTAGTTGCAAGCTGAGTAAGTGCGTTTGCTCGCTTAGCCGCAATTTCGCTTGCAGGCGAAACTCTGTCATATGGAACGGTGTCTAGTTCTGGGAAGAATATTAGGTTTTTATGATCTGCCTGATCCATATAAAATTTAAGCTGCAGATAGTAATTAATAGCTGAATCTGCATCAGATGCACACAAAATTACAGTCTTACTGGATGTTTTGTATTTTTTCCATGCAAAATAACTTTTTGCTTGCGAATGGGTTATAGTAGTGCTGCTCATGTAGTCTAGTATGTTTTGTAATTTAATATTTTTTGCATTAACGGGGTATTGTGCTCTTGCGGAACTGGAATTTTTTTGGTGTACCAATCATACAAAAGTGCATCTGGTAGTTCAAGTATCTGTTCTAATATAAGAAGTTCTTCATTATTTAAATCATTTATTTTTTCTTTTACAAACCCGCCTATTATTAAGTCAGTTTCTTTGCACCCTCTATTATTACTTTTATATAATAATTTTTTCAAAAAGTCGCTATTATTTTTATCTTTCTTCATTTAACATCTTGCATTTTTTTACTAAAGGACATATTATTGAATGTGGCATAAAAATCAAGGTTAAAAAATCTAAAATGCCGTTATCCAATTTTTAGTAATTTTATTGATGCAAAATTGGCAATAATTTAGTATCATTGTAAAATTCAAAAAAATAAAATCAAATAAGCAGAAAAAAATAAAATGCAACAGACTAGTAGCGCCATATACGAACCAGAAATTTCGGATTATTATTCCAGTATGTGGAGTAAAAATGTAAGAAGAGATTTAAGCTCCCATTACGGTGAAGATTTATTTAGAAGCTGGTTTTCTAAAGTTAATTTTATTGAAGTTCAAAATGGCTCAGAGGTAGTTTTGTCAGCTCCCAGTAATTTTGTGCGCGACTGGATTAAGTCAAACTATTTTGATGTAATATCAAAGCTATGGATGCATCATGATGCAAATATTAAATCTGTTGAAATAATTACTAAGCAATTAGAGAGTAAGGATAATATATTTGCAGCTAACAATGCAGATAAAGGAGATTCGTTAGATGGCAATAAACCTCTTGAGAATGGGCATGTTTTAGATAATAAAGATGATATTTTAGCCTTGCTTGACCCGAGATTTACGTTCGAAAATTTTGTAGTGGGTTCACCCAACGAGCTTGCATACGCTGCAGCACAATCAGTTGCAGAGTCAAGCGGCGCTGTTTCTAAATCTAATCCGTTATTTTTATATGGCGGGGTTGGTCTTGGTAAAACGCATTTAATGCACGCAATTGCTTGGGAAATTTATAATAAAAATCCTGATAGAAAAGTCATATATATGTCGGCTGAAAAATTTATGTATCGTTTTATTAAAGCGCTGCGTAATAAAGATATAATGGCTTTTAAAGATGAATTTCGTTCTGTTGACGTGCTTATGATTGACGATATTCAATTTATTTGTGGCAAGGAAAGTACTCAGGAAGAATTTTTTCATACTTTTAATGCGATTATTGACAATAATAAACAAATGGTTATTTCTTGTGACCGCTCTCCTACTGATCTTGACAATATAGAGGACAGGATCAAGTCGCGCCTTGGATGGGGTTTAGTTGCTGATGTCCATAGCACAACATATGAACTCAGAATTGGTATTCTAGAGTCTAAACTAGAAAAAATGGATATCAAAATATGTAAAAATGTTGTAGATTTCTTGGCTTCAAAAATTACATCAAATGTCAGAGAGCTTGAAGGGGCTCTTAATAAAGTTATTGCTCATTCAACATTAGTTGGTAGGGAAATTACTCTAGAGACCACACAAGATATTTTAAGAGATTTGCTAAGATCCAATGAAAGAGTAATTACTATCGAGGAAATACAAAAGAAAATTGCCTCAAGATATAATATTAAAGTTGCTGATATGTCGTCAGCTCGGCGTCTTCGTTCTATTGCTCGGCCAAGGCAAATTGCAATGTATCTTTCAAAAAGCCTTACTTCTAGAAGTCTTGCTGATATTGGTTCTAAATTTGGTAAAAAAGATCATACAACAGTCATGCATGCTGTAAAAAAAGTAGAAGAGCTTAAAAATAAAGACCCTGAATTTAATGAAGAAATTTTACTGTTAACAAGAATTTTACAATCATAAATAAATTAAGATACAATTATGACAGAAACAATAAATAACAATAATTTAAACATAGTAATTAAAACAAAAGAGTTAGCGCATGCGCTGCAATTTGCAGGTTCTGTGGTGGAAAAGCGTAATGTAATGCAAGAATTGAGTAATATAAAATTATCTGCAAAAGATGGAGTGCTGTCAATAGGAGCAACCGATATGGATTTATATTTAAATCAAGAAATAGGAGCAGAAATACTATCAGAAGGGGAAACAACAGTTTCTACTCAAACGCTAGCTGATCTAGTGCGTAAGATTCCAGATGAAGAAATATCTGTTAAACAGATAAATGAAAATAGTTTGGAAATCATTGGTAAAAATTGTAGATTTGAACTTTTAACTCTGCCTGCTGACCAGTTCCCTGTGCTGGATTCATTGTCTTCAGATGATGTAATAGATATTGATTCTGCCGAGCTTGCAAGAATTGTTGAATATACTTCATATTCAATGTCAACAGATGAAACTAGATATAATTTAAATGGCATATATATTCATATTAAAGATAAGTCTCTATGCAGCGTAGCAACTGATGCGCATAGGCTTGCATTCGCATCTTCCGAGGCTGCATCTATGCAAGATGACTTTGGTGTGATAGTACCAAGAAAAACAGTATCAGAGCTGCTGAAAATTTTGAAAGATGGAAAAAATAGTGTATCAAATATTAAAATTTCATTTTCTAATACAAAAATTCAGTTTCAGTGCAGCAATTGGGTGTTGATTTCAAAATTAGTAGACGGTGTTTTTCCAGATTATTCGCATTTTATCCCTGCAGATAATGAGAATAGTTTGGTTGTAAATACTAAACACATGGCAGCCTCTATTGATAGAGTGTCGGTTATGAATGCCGAAAAATTTAAATCTGTAAAATTCTTTATAACTAATGAAGGAATAAAACTTAGCGCTTCTGGGGAAGCAAAAGGAGCGGGGGTTGAAGAAATACCATACTCAGATAAAAGAGGGGAGTATTGCAGATACTCAGGAGAGGAGCTATCAATTGGCTTTAATCCCAAATATTTAAGCGATGTCCTTGGCGCTCTTGCTGAAGAAAAAGTAGAAATTAAATTTAAAGACTCATTTTCGCCAGTGCTTATTCTTAGTGAAGATAATGCTAAAGATAGATTTGTTGTTATGCCTGTAAAGGTGTAAGTGGCAGTGCAATTATAATTATTATAAAAAGGAATATATCAATTATTGATTGATGCGTATATTATATGCGTGCTATGATCGAAATTATAAAATTATCGAAATAAGAGCTGAGTTATTGTAAATTTAACTCCCGTTTATACAGTTTCATTATCTCGCTCACCTACCCGTATATAGTGTTCACTTAGCCAATTCTCGCGCAGGACTTTAATTATTGTAAATTTAATTAAGTTTATGCAGTTTCATTGCCTCGTTTGCCTATTGTATATAGTACTCACTCGTCATTCTCGCCTAAACTTTAATTAAATATACAATATATATACAATATCTGATTCCTGAAGTTAAAAATTATGCAATTTGACAAAAAAAATGCTAAAAAGAGAGGTTTGCGAAGTAAATTATTGCATTATTTGTTTAAACTTTTTTTTCTAAAAATCTGCTTCAAGCGCTTGACATTGCGCGGCTGTACAGTTATAATTGGGTCATATATACAAATAACGTACAAAAATTTAAT
>JAHDEH010000018.1 GCA_020628955.1 Alphaproteobacteria bacterium | reverse complement strand
TAAGCATACCGCCAGCGTTCGTTCTGAGCCAGGATCAAACTCTCAAGTTTGATTCCTGTCATTACTATAATTTCAAAGAAATTTTCGACAGGTTTTGATCAATAAATTGATCTAATTTTACTACTGTCACTACCTTTATTTAATTACTTGGTATATCTGAATTTGTACTTTTAAAACAGCTTGCGAAGTTTTGTTTTGTAACGACCACGCTTCGTTGGGAGTAGTTATAGGCAACTTCTTGCCGCCTGTCAACACCTATTTTCAAAAAAAATCATTTTTTTTCTAAAAAAGTGATTTTCGCCCCAAAAAGCCATGCTTTTAACAGTAAAATTCACCCTCATCAAAAAGAGTCAAACACTTAGTATAAACGAAATTGAGCTTACAGGTAACAGTATGTAGATAAATATATTCAATTATATGGAATTGACTCGACTCAATATCTATAACATAACATACTAATCAGTGTATCTATGTAAAATAATAATTTTTACAAGATATTTTTTATTAATTTCAAAATTTAAGGAGAAATATTATGAAAAAACTAATTACATTTGCAGCAATTGCAAATATCGCATTCTATGCTAACAGCTCTTTTGCCATGCTGTTAACTTTAATTGTATAAGTCTTAATAATTCACCATTTGCATATATTAGTAGTAAAAATGGTGAATTGCTTTGCCTACCCATCCTCTGGTAATAAAATTTCACGCTTACCAGAATGATTCGGTTCGGATAAAACTCCATTTCTCTCCATTTCTTCGACTAAATTCGCCGCCTTATTATAGCCAATACGCAAACATCTTTGAATATAGCTAATAGAGGACTTTCTTTCTGTGCGCACTATATTAACAGCTTGTGAATATAAATCAGCACCTTCGCCGCTATTATCTATATTACTGCCTGAATCAACTTCCTCATCAATGTTCTCCGTCACTGCCGATATATATTCGGGCACCCCCGTGCTGCGCAAGAACGAAGTTACTTTTGCAACTTCACTATCATCTACAAATGGACCATGCACACGCAGTATCCTAGAGCTTGAACCCATATGCAGCATATCACCCATGCCAAGAAGCTGCTCTGCGCCCTGCTCGCCAAGAATTGTTCTACTGTCAATTTTAGAAGTCACTTTAAAACTAATTCTACTTGGGAAGTTCGCTTTAATAACACCAGTAATAACATCAACTGACGGCCTTTGCGTTGCCATTATGATATGAATACCCGCAGCTCTTGCCATTTGCGCAAGGCGCTGAATTGAACCCTCAATATCCTTACCAGCAACCAGCATTAAATCAGCCATCTCGTCAACAATAACAACAATAAATGGCATTTTAGTCATTTCAATCGGCATAGTTTCATAAATAGGCTTGCCAGTTTCTGGGTCAAAGCCAGTCTGTACTTTGCGCTCAAGAACTTCACCATCCTCGATGGCTTCTTTAATCTTAACATTATAATTTGCAATGCTACGCACACCCAGATGAGACATCAAACGATAGCGATTCTCCATTTCCTTTACCGCCCATTTAAGTGCAACCACAGCCTTACCAGGCTCGGTTACAACCGGGGTCATTAGATGCGGAATATTATCGTAAGCTGACAGCTCGAGCATCTTAGGGTCAATCATAATCATGCGGCACTGCTCTGGCGTATATTTATATAGAAGCGACATAATCATAGTATTAATCGCCACAGATTTACCAGAACCCGTAGTACCCGCAACAAGTAAATGCGGCATCTTAGCAAGGTCTGCAATCATGGGACGCCCAGACAAATCCTTACCAAGAACTATAGGAAGTAGCAAGGAAGAATTATTAAACTCATCAGTCTGCACAAGCTCCTTAAGACGGAAAAACATGCGCTTTTCATTTGGCAATTCAATACCAAGCGCATTCCTGCCTGGAATTACAGAAATTCTAGTAGACACAGCAGACAAAGACCTTGCAATATCATCTGCAAGACCAATGACTCTTGAAGATTTAGTGCCAGCTGCTGGCTCAAATTCATACATAGTAACCACTGGCCCCTCACGCGCATCGAGTATCTTACCCTTAACACCAAAGTCCTTTAGCACAGATACTAATTTCTCGCTTTTTTCTGCAAGCTGGGCAACCGACTGAGGCTTGAAGCTTTGCTGATCTGCATCATCCAGCAAATCGATAGATGGTATGAAGTCTTCGATGTTACTAGCATTAATAAGAGGTGGTGCAACTTTAGGCTTTCGTTTTTTTCTTGCAAAAATACCAGGTGATTTTTTATCTTCTAGAGCGCTATCTTCCACCTTCCCTGCCTTCATTACACTATTATTAGGTCCCTTTCCTACATGGGTAAATTCATCAGCTGCATAATAAGCATCATCACTATCCCTATTAAGTATTTTATTAATTAATTTACTAATACCAATCTTAGAGCCAACAAAACCAATTATACATAATAATTTTTTACATATATTCTTGTACATGCTAATTGGCAATGAGAGTGCATATATCAACAATATAATAGATAGAAAAAATAAAATAATTTTTACAATTAAAATATATTTTTTTAATATCAAAACACTATTAATCAAATAGGCTAAATATATCCCTACAACGCCACCGCTGCCGCTTGGTAATAGCTCTATCTTAATAGAATCAAATAAAAATGATAGTAGCGACAGTGAAAAAAACATCGATATAAATTTCAAAAAATATCTATTTACATGTGACTCTTTGAATAAAATAATAGACCATATTATGCAGCATACAGAAAATATATAACCGCCAAGGCCTATAAATTGATATATGATATCTGCAAAATATGAACCAGCATATGACAATAAATTATGCGGTTCTTGGTTTGAGCTTAAATTAAATGATGGATCACCTGCATTATACGAAGCAAGTGCAATTATTGAAAATAGCCCAAACAGGCCAAGCATGACTGACCGCACTCGGTAATGTAAAAATAATGCAATAACTCTCTTCATAGCTCTTTGGATTTGCGTTAATTTAATTAATAATCAAAACTATAACATTTTACTGCTGCAATTGCCAGAAATAAACATATATTTGCATTAACAAAAATACAGGCAAAATTTACCATACATTTGTACAATAATCAAACTATTTCTGAAATGCAAGCAAAAAAATAACTAGCGCACTCAAGAACTACTCAGACTCTCCCAGTAGCTCTTCTGTCACGGAATCTTCATCTATATTATCATCATTATCATCCGTATTTTGCAACAACTCATCCGAGATATTCGCCTTTTGCTGGTCACTTTCTTCTAAAAAATCGACATCAATATTATTCTCTTGCAAAAACTTCTTTGAATATTTTAAATTACTATCTTTAAAAATTTTAGAATTATTACTAACTTTAAAAATTTCAAGCAACATCCTATCTTTTTGCACAATATTTTCAGAATTTTCAGCTAAAACTAATAACTTAAGAGTAACAAAATCCTGAGCTAAGTTTTTATAATATTTAGCACTATGTGGTTTTTCAAACCATTCAAGATTTATTTTTATTCCATGTTTAATCAAATGGTACAATGTTAATTCATTGTCTACTTCTAGACGTAAAGAGCAATACATTACTCCCACAATATCTGAAGGTATTTTGCTAGCATCAGCTCCATTTTCAAGCAACAGCTCTACTATTTTTTCTGCACTACCAAACGTCGCCGCATATAGCACACTTTTTTCTACACCATCTTCATTTATATTATATACATAATTAACATCCGCTCCTTTACTTATTGCAGCTTCTGCTTTATTTACGTCACCCTGAAAGGCAGCAGCAAGAAGCATCTTATTCAGCTTATATTGGGTCAAGATTTCAGGCCCCAATATTTTCTCTTTTATATTTCTAAAAACACCAAACATAACAAAAATATCCCAAATTAAAAATAACAACAGCTAAATTTAAGCTTATTAGTTCGCATTTGCAAACAAAAATAACAAAACTGCGTCAATAATGGCATAATTTTTTTTAATATATCACTATAATCTATAATTTAAATTAATTAATTGTAATTTTACTTGTAAAATACCACTGATTTAGTATAGTCTAAGTTATAGTAATCAACAAACAAAGGAGACAAAAAATATTATGCTGCAATTAATACCTATAATTTTTGCTTACCCTGCTTTTGTATTATTCAGGAAGACACTTAGACGTTTTTCATTGATATCTATGATTCTTTTGGTTGCATGCGCATTAGCGATGGTTGGGGCGTCTATATTTAAAAATACCAAGACAATTGAAACAACAACCTCTACCTCTGCTCCTGCAGAACCTAAAATTAATAAAATTGCAGATGAAACAATACTTGTTAAACAAAATGATACTTTTATATCTATTTTAAATAAACAGAATTTATCTGATGAACAGAAAAACACACTAGTATCCCTGGCCAAAAAAGAAAAAATTGCCGAAAAGCTAAAAGTAGGCCAAGAAATTAAATTTGATTATTCAGCTAAAATTATTGACGAAAATGCGACGCACGCTTTTAATTTGAATAAAATTTCGATCAAGCTAGATAAGATAAATTCTCTAGAATTTATTAATGATGGGAACGGTCAATTTATTACAAAAAACCACACTATCCCTCTTAAAAAAATTACCAAGACCTATAAAGCCACAGTTCAGGGGAGCATAATTGGAGCACTTACAAATGCAGGGCTAACTAATAATGGAGCTATGAATGTCATCAAAACATTTTCGCATATTATAGATTTCCAAAGAGAGATTAAGCAAGGCGACAAGGTTAAAGTACTGGCAGAAAATTACTATAGCCCAGAAAATGAACTTATCAAAAATGGAAGAGTTTTATATGCATCGATCAAGACAGGAGGTAAAGAAAAGAATATTTACCTATACTCACCAACTGGAAAAAAAGAAGATGAGCAATATTTCTCTGAAACCGGCGGAAGCATCAAAAGCAGCTTGCTTAGAACGCCCGTTAATGCTGCAAGAATATCAAGCAAATTTGGATATAGAAAACACCCAGTACTTGGCTATAATAAAATGCATAAAGGCGTAGATTTTGCAGCACGCATCGGCACGCCAATTCATGCAGCAGGAAGCGGAATTGTTCAATTTGTAGGCTGGAAAAGTGGCTATGGCAGATTTGTTTTGATTAAACATAATGGCACTATGAGCACTGCATATGCACACTCTTCCAAATTTGCTAAAGGGCTAAAAAAAGGCTCAAGGGTAAAACAAGGACAAGTTATTGCATATGTTGGCAGAAGTGGTAGAGTCACAGGGCCGCATCTGCATTTCGAGGTGCGCATTAATGGCAAACAAGTAAACCCAAGTAAATTCAAGTCAACGCCTAAGATTAAATTATCTGGCAATAAGCTTGCAAAATTCAAGAAATTTAAAAATAGCATAGAAAAACAAATTAATCTGTAGCATTTGTAATATTTGTGGTATATAATTTTTGTATTAATAAATACCCTAGCTAAATTTATTTTGTAAATTATAACATATATAAATAATTAATTATGTCCACAAGCACGCGCAGTAAAATAATACAAATATCATTATTTGTAGCACTGTTTTTGATTGACCAACTATCCAAAACTTACTTTATAAGCCATTTAAAAACTCAAGCCTACTATATAATAGAAGCATTGCCGTTTCTTGATTTTGTCTATGCTTGGAATTATGGAATTAGCTTTGGTTTATTTTCAAAACACTATCAATATAGCAACTATACTTTCCTGATTCTTAACACGCTAATTCTTATATATTTAATATATATTACTATCAACACAAAACAGCAATTGATGCGCTATGGCTTAATATTCATAATAGCTGGCGCTTGCGGAAATTTATTCGACAGAGCTCTAAGGGGGGCGGTATTTGACTTCATCTACTTCAATTACGGTAATTTATCTTTCCCAGCATTTAATCTGGCCGATGCTTTTATTAGCATAGGAGCTTTGATGCTGCTAATTTCAATGTATAGGAATAAATAATCGCAATTGAATTAATATATCTCAGCCAACTCCAGAGTATTTTTTTATACAAGAAAGCACTTCAGCATTTGAATATGGCTTGCCTAAAACTCCAGAAACCATATCCTCATAGCCTTTGATTTTTTGTTTCAATTCCTTTGATTCAATACCTGTTTGCAGAACAGTATGTACTTTAATTTTATTTTCTTTCATCCATTTGATGACATCAAAACCATCTATATCTGGCATATTAAGATCAAGAAGTAATAATTTCAGCTCTGAGAGTTTTGCTGGGTCAGACATGTAGTCTATTGCCTTTTGGCCGGAATCTACAAAATCCATCTCTTCAGCAATATCTGAAAGACGCATCTTCAACATCATTAAGGTAGAGCTTTCATCATCAACAAATAAAATTTTCGCCATAATAAAAATTAATTTAATTCATAGCATTATTTTACCATAGGCAAAGCAAAACATACAACAAAATCTTCATTTGTACATTCTTGCCACATGCTACCACCATGTTTGTTGATAATATTGTTACACAAATATAGACCAAGCCCTACGCCCTTTTGCATTTTCTTTGCATATTCGCCTTGGAAAAACATTTCAAAAATCTGTTCTTTCTCGCCCAGTTCAAGCTTGCTGCCTGGCGTTGTGGCTCTTAATATCAGTTCATTATCGCACACCTCAAGCCCAAGCTGAATTTTTTTCTCTGGGCCATACCTGAATGCATCTTTTAAGAAATTGGAAATAACATTTCTAATTTGCCTACTATCATGCGGAATCATTAATTTTTCATCCTCAATTTCATAGGTAAAATCAATTTTCATTTCGTCACTAAAGTTATACTCACTGATTTCTTTGTTGATAGTCTTAATTATATCTGCTTCTTTTATATTAAACTCAGCTTTACTATTATGGTGCAGAGCCGTTTGCAGCAAATTACCCAGCAATATTTGCAGCCTATCATTGCTGTCCTTGACGCAGAATAATATAGCCTCCATATCTTCTGGACCTAAATCTTTTTTATCTTTAATTTTATCCAAAGCGTCAGCAGCTATACCCAGCGCATGCATTGGCAAATTCATCTCGTGCTGCATGGTTTGCAAAAACTTAACTTTTGCATCCTTAGACTCCATCCATTTGCCAGTAGTCTCCAGCAAATTTTTTTTCAGATGCGAATTATTCTTGCGCAGCTTGCCTATATTTTCCTCTAAATCAACATTACGACTTCTTAGATTTCTGCGCTCGGTAGTGACGCGCTTAAGCTCTCTTGTGGTTTTTTGCTTCTCAGTTGATAAATCAGATACAGTATCGGATAAATAATCATTATCATCTTCCACTTTTTCTACATAATCCTGCCTAGGTTTCAGGAAAGTAATAATTGCAACCACCAGAACTAAGGTAATATATATTATGCCGTAAGATGCATTGCCGCTTGTAATTTTTGCCAGGCTAGTATTCGCATACCATAAATAGCTATATATTGATGCACTACCCCCGAAAATTGTAACAAATAATGCAGATTGCCATTTGCATACATTGAATAATACCATCAAGTTCAATGTTAGAACAATAGCTTGCAAAGTTTCAAATTTATTTAATAATGCAAAAAATATACTACAAAATACCAACATATACACAAGTGCAAAATTCCACACCACACATACTATTGCTGGATGGCGGATTCTGTCCGACCACATTAAAAATAGCATAAAGAATGTCGATGTAACAAGCATCGCCTGATACATATATAGCACAATGTCTGCATGCATGCTTATGTGCTTGTCGTGAGTTATGTATATTGTAGCAATTGTAGAGACAAAACAAAAAATACCAAAGAAACTATATGTCGACTCATCATGCGCCGAACTTTTTTGCAAGAATCGATTGAAATCAAATTTTTTCTTTTGCGGTTTTTTTGCAAGCAATCTGCTCGGTGAATCATCTTGATCCATAGTATTTACCCACTCTCCCGGCTGATTGGTTATATAATGAAAACCAAGCGTAGTAACTAGATTCAAAAACATCATTGGAATGATTGGGTCAAATTCAACACCTATATATTTCCAGATAATCACACCAAAAAAACCAGAGCCCATGCCAACCAAAATTGTTCTAGAACTAGTCCGAAAACCTAATATAGTAAGCATTAGAGGGACTGTTACTACTGGTATATAAAAAGCATTAGCATCTAAAATAATTTTAAATAGATCCTTATTTGTTAATGAAAAATATATTGAAACAACTCCAAGCGCAACCGAACAAAAGCGTACTAAAATCATTTCCCTTTGTTTGCTTATCATATTTAGCGGTTTAAATATGTCATTAACAAGCATAACAGAAGCAACATTGATAAATGAATCAGCACTAGACATAGCCATTGCCATAACTCCTGCAATAACCATACCCTTTAAACCCACATATGAATAATTTTCTATAATAGATGGTATCAACTTACCAGAATCTAATTTCGGATTAACTGCGAACATTAAAAAACCAATCCAGGCTATTGAAATAATAATAAGTAATATAATTATTGAAGAAATGCTAAAGGCTGTTTTAACTTGTTTTACATTTTTTCCCATTAATATTCTTTGGAAATCCACAGGAAAAATACTTGGTATAGCGAAAAGCACAAATAAACTTAACATTTCAAAAAACTCTGGCTTTTCATAATCAAATATTTGCCTAACATCAAAAATAGGACTATTTAAAGCCTGCATGAATGAAAAATTATCTATATGAAATATTGAATCCCATATAACAACTCCTATCAAGGGAATAACTGAGCCAAATATCATAAATTGCAACATATCTGTGAATGTTACGGATTTAATACCACCAAAAGCCGAATAAAATGTAACTATTAAACCAGAGGCAATAATTGCCAAGCTTGGATCAAAGCTTCCAAAATAACTAATCACAGTACCAAATACTTTAAACTGCGCTGCAACCCCTCCAGCTATACCTAATGTAGAACATACAGCGGTGATAATTTGTGCTTTTTTGCCATAATGCTTGCCCATAGAATCTGCCACAGATAAATCGCCCAAGAAGCTTGACATTCTAGGAACAAAAATATAAGCAGTTAATAACAAAGTGATGAAAATACCCAAAGTTGGTATTAAATCGTATAAACCATGCGTAAATGTTCTTGACAAACCAATAGTAAACAAACTTCCTGTTGCTGTAGTTGCAACAATAGTAGACACAAGTGCAATAGTACTAAAATTTCTGCCTCCATGAGCAAAATCTTCTAAACTCTTCACATCCTTGCCGTTCTTAAGGCCGTAATATAATGTTGCGACCAAGATGCCTAAAACTATAGTAATATCTGTATATTGTGCCATATTAATTCTGATTTATTTATTGTGATTTTTGCATTCTACACTACAACTAATTAAAAATCATCAATTTTTTTTAACCACACTATCATTTTAGTAAAAATTAATCATGCTTTGAAGCATTAGTTTAATTTTCGCTTTGTTTTTAACATAAATACTATTATAGTTCATATATTGAATATTTAAGTAATGAAGATGGAACATAAAGAAATATTGAGATTGCTGGAAAAATTAATTAGCTTCAAGTCAGTCACCCCAAAAGGTATAGATGCGCTTGAATATATCTCTGGCATCCTCGGCGAAATTGGCTTTGAGTGCGAAATAAAATCATTCGGCCATGGAGAGGAAGAAACATATAATTTATACGCACAAATTGGCTCAAAAGCACCAAACATTTGTTTCGCAGGCCATGTTGATGTTGTGCCGCCATTGAATCTTGACTTATGGAAGCATGACCCTTTTGAAATGAATCAGGAAGGCGATAAGGTTTATGGCAGAGGAGCAGTTGATATGAAAGGTTCCATTGCTTGCTTTATTGCATCTGTGAAAAATTTTCTAGATCAAAATAAGGACTATCAAGGATCTCTTAGCATGCTGCTGACAACAGACGAAGAAGGACATGCGAAATATGGAGTGCAGAAAATGCTTCCCTTTATATATTCTAAAGGACGTAAAATTGATTTTTGCATTGTTGGCGAGCCCACCACAATGGATAAAATAGGCGACACAATTAAAATAGGCAGGCGCGGCAGTATCAATTTCGATCTGCAGATACAAGGATTGCAAGGACATGTTGCCTATCCCAATAAAGCAATGAACCCAATCAATCAACTTATTGCGATTTTGCATGAATTGCAAAGCACTGATCTTGACCATGGATCTGAGTTTTTTCAGCAATCAATACTCACCATTACTTCTGCTGATGTTGGCAATCAAGTTAGTAACGTTATTCCAGAGTTTGCTAGTGCTAAATTTAATATCCGGTTTAACGACCAGCACACAAAAGAAAATTTAATTGACAAAATTGAAGCTATTATCAAAAAATATAGCTCTAAATATATTTTAGATTACAATTGCTCGGCAGAGTCTTTTATTCAAGAATATACAGGACGAATTAAAGAATTTGTTGCAATAACAGAAGAAGTCTGCAAAGCAAAACCAAATATCACAACAAGTGGCGGAACCTCGGATGCGCGGTTTATTCATAAATACTGTCAGCTGGTGGAATTTGGGCTAAATTGTGGCCCTGCACATAAAATTAATGAATTTACTGAAATTTCTGATTTACAAATGCTGTATAATGTGTATTATTGCTGCATAAGTCGTTTTCTGCAAGAATAAATATAATTGTTTTTTGCAGCAAAGCAACCTTAAAATGCGGGTGTGGCGGAACTGGTAGACGCGCTAGATTTAGGTTCTAGTGCCGCAAGGCGTGGGGGTTCAAGTCCCTTCACCCGCACCATTTTAAGTGTATATTTAATACTAATTTCTAAACTTCAAATAAATCTTATAAGATAAATAAATATTATGGCAGCAGTTGAATTAAAAAATACTAAAACAGAATATCATGCTCAGGTTAAAATTGCATCGGCAGATGTAGATAATCAAATCGAATCAGAAATTGCTAAAATTGCAAAAACAGCAAAAATAGATGGGTTTCGCGTTGGCAAAGTTCCCGTCAGCATGGTAAAGAAAAAATATTATTCTTCTGTAAGAGCAGATGTAGTTAGAGAAAAAATAGGGAATGCAATCGAAGAAATTGTAAAAGATAAAAAACTAAATATTGCAACAGATCCTGCAGTAGAAGATTTAAAAAACGATGAAGGAAAAGATTTGGAATGCGTTCTGAAATTTGAAATAGTTCCTGAAATTAAATTGCCAGACTTCAAAAAAATTGAACTCGAAAAACCAGCTCTAGATGCAAAAGATAAAGATATTAAGGAGCAGCTAGACCAGCTAGCTAGCTTTTCTAAAAATTACGAAAAAGAAACAAAAGGCAAGGCAAAAAAAGGTGACCAGGTGACCATCGATGCTGTTGGCTATGTGGATGGCAAAGCTTTTGATGGTGGAAAACTAGAGGCTCACAAACTTGTTCTGGGTAGCAATGCTTTCATTCCGGGGTTTGAAGACCAATTGATTGGTACAAAAGCAGGCGATGATGTATCTGTTAACGTTGAATTCCCAAAGGAATATCATTCAACAGATTTAGCCGGTAAACCTTCAGAATTTAAAGTACAAGTACTAGCTGTGCACCAAGAAAGCATACAAGAATTAGATGATGAATTTGCTAAAAAATTCCAGTGCAAATCTATGGACGAGCTAAAAGAAAAAATGTCAGACAACTTGAAGAAAAGCTTCGAGCAATCAATACATGTGCTGATGAAAATGCGCTTATTTGACAAGTTGGAAAATACACTTGACTTTGACGTCCCGGCAAGCTTACTTGCAAGAGAACTTGAAGCGCTAGAGAAACAAGGCGATCAAATGAAAGATGATGAAGAGCTAAAAAATAAGTCAGACGCAGAGAAGAAAAAATACTTCGAAGGCTTGGCACAAAGAAGAGTTCGCATCGGATTGATGCTTGCAGAATATGTAAAACAAAATAAGATTCAAATTGAAGAAGCGGATATCAGAGAAGCAATTCTAGCGCAAGCTAGAAACTACCCTGGCCAAGAACAGCAAGTTATAGATTTTTATATGAAAAATAAACAAGCTATAGAAAATCTAAAAGGGCCAGTTCTGGAAGAAAAAGCTGTTAAAGTTATCTTTGATAAAGAAGTGAAACTGAAAGAAAAATTATATACAAAAGAAAAATTAGAGAAATTATTAAACTCTGAAATAAAAGACTAAACAAAAGATCTTTGAATTAATTCGTCATGCGCAGGTGAGTCATATTCGTCATCACGAGGAATCCCGAAAGAATGACGTGGTGATCTCTTTGCAGGTGGAATTCATACTCATAAGATTGCCACGGTAGCGAAAACCTTGTGGTTTTAGTACCTCGCAATGACGGAATGCGTCATTACGAGGAGTCCTGAAAGAACGACGTGGTGATCTTTTTAGGCAAATTCGTCATCACGAGGAGCTCGGAGAGCGACGTGGTGACCTTTTTTGTTGAACTCCTAATTTACAAGATTGCCGTGCTTTGTTCGCAATGAAGTTTATCGTCGTCAGTTATGATCAAAAAGTAGCCACAAAAAGGAAAACAAAAAAACTTTAATTACAATATTCAGATAAAATAGATATATCTTCTTCTTGCAAATAAAGTTTTTTGGCAATATCTGCCTTAGCTACAAAATTCTCTTGCACTTGCATGTATATGGTCACATTACTATTGGGTTTTTTGCTAGGGTTGTTATTTTTCAAAATATCAATAATTTTTGCAAGCTGCTGACTATTTTTAGGGTGTAAATGTAGCTCGTGCTGGGCTGCGTTTAGTTCTTCCTCAATACTTGCAAATTTCCTAGCTGTAATTCTTATACCACCCTTATCTTTTGAAATATCGCAATGCGCTACTATTTCTTGCCCAACTTTAAGTAAATGTGCATATTCTTGCAAAGTATCTTCATTATAAATTGTAATTTCAAAAATACCGCTAGGCTCTGATAATATCAATGTAATAAAGCGCCCGCGCTTAGACATTCTGGCATCTTTTTTAACGATCACTCCGGCCATCTTAACATAATGACTGCCATTTTGAAGTTCATTGTTAATGTAAGTTGAATCCTTAACATTACATTTCTGCAATGATTTTTTAATGTCCTGCAAAGGGTGGTTTTTTAAAAATAAACCAAGCACCTCAAATTCATACTGTGCAAGCCCTTTTGTAGGCAAAGCAGGTGCTTGAATTAATATATCAGAGCTGATGCTATTAACTGCAATAAGGCTAAATTGATTTGACGCTTGCTCTTGGTGAAAAGAAGATGCATAAGCCATAATTTTTGGAACGCTCTGAATTAATGAATTTCTATTTGGATGTAGTGAATCAAAGCAGCCAGCTTTGATTACGTTCTCTAGCAATCTGCGATTTATTAATTTAGGTTTAATTCGTTCTGCAAAATCAGTAATGGATTTGAACTCTCCTTTTTTAGCGCGCTCTTCCATTACGGCTCTACCAAAAGAAGCAGTGACATTTTTAATCGCGCCTATTGCATATATTATAGACTTTACACTACCATCATTCTTAATTCCAAAACCTCCTTCAGATTGATTAATATCTGGTGGTATTATGTCAATTTCAAAAGTTCGCACTTCCTGCAGAAAAATATTGATTTTATCGCTGCTATCAATGTCCAAATTCATAGCTGCTACAAAAAATTCCACAGGGAAATTAGCTTTCAAATATGCTGTTTGATATGAAATTACACCGTAAGCCGATGCGTGTGATTTGTTAAATCCATAACCAGCAAATTTTGCAACTGTTGCAAAGATTGCCTTTGCTTGCGTCGCTGGAACATTGTTTTTGATTGCACCGCTGACAAAAATCTCTTCTTGTGCGTCCATTTCAGCCTTAACTTTTTTACCCATTGCTCTGCGGAGCAAGTCTGCAGCACCAAGGCTATAACCTGAAAGTATTTTAGCTATTTCCATTACCTGCTCTTGGTAAATAATCACCCCGTAAGTAGCTTTTAATATTGGCTCTAATATTGGGTGCAAGTAATCTTCTTTTTGTTTACCATGCTTACATGCAATATATGTAGGGATATTATCCATAGGTCCTGGGCGGTACAGAGCACCAAGCGCGATAAGATCATCAACACTATCAGGGCCAAGTTTCCTGAGCGCGCTTTTCATACCCACACTTTCAAATTGAAAAACACCTGTACTTAAACCCTTCGTAAGCATTTTAAAAGTTCCAGCATCGTCATATGGAATATCTTCTATGTTTATGTCAGTGCCAGTTTTTTTTATTAGTTCTAGAGTTTTAGTAATAACTGTAAGGGTTTGCAGACCTAAAAAATCAAATTTAACCAAACCCGCTGCTTCTGCATATTTCATCGAATATTGCACAATCAGCATATCTCCATTAACATCCTTATATACAGGAACCGTTTCAGTCATATTTTGATTTGCAATTACAATACCTGCAGCATGGGTAGATGCATGCCTATGTAAGCCTTCTAGGCTAAGCGCGGTATCTAGCACTTGCTTAATCAGCTGCTTATCGCCATCTATATTATACAAGCCTCTTCCAGCGTAAGCTTCTTTCAGCTCTTTAACATCAGAAATTGCTTGTTTTAAGGTCACTGGCGATAATGCATTAAATGGCACAAGTTCTGTTAAATAATCTGCAACAGAATAGCCAAGACTCAAGACTCTTGCCACGTCTTTTATAACAGCTTTAGCCTGCATTTTACCGAAAGTTATGATCTGCCCAACCCGCTCGTCGCCATATTTATTCCTTACATAAGATATAACTTCTTCCCGGCGCTCTTGGCAAAAGTCAATATCAAAATCGGGCATGGAGACACGCTCAGGATTTAGAAATCTTTCAAATAGCAAACCAAATTTAATTGGGTCAAGGTCAGTAATAAGCAGGGTCCAAGCAATTATAGATCCGGCCCCTGAGCCCCTTCCAGGACCAACTGCAATATTATTTTCCTTGCTCCAGCGAATAAAGTCAGAAACGATCAAGAAATATCCAGCAAAATTCATGCTACATAATATTTCAAGCTCATACTCAAGGCGCTTTATATATTCTTGTTTAATTAATTTTTGCTCAGCTTCTGGCGTTTTTTCGATTGCAAATTTTTGCTTTAATCTTGCATCAAGTCCGTTTTCTGCTTCCTGACGCAGCATCTGATCTTCAGAAACTTCTCCGCTTGTAAAGTTTGGTAAACTTGGAGGATTAGTTTTAGCCATCACATAGCAACGATCTTTCAAATGCACTGTATTTTCAATAGCTTCAGGCAAATCTTTAAATAATTCAATCATTTCCGCAGGGCTTTTAAAGTAGCATTGATTGCTTACTCTACGCCTTTCTTGAACATCTCTGACAACTCCAGCTGAAATGCAAAGAAGTACATCATGGGCATCATGCTCTGCTACACTGCCAAACAAAACATTATTTGTAGCAATTAGTGGCGCGTTTATTTTTCTAGCTATTTCAAGATAATTCGCCTCTATTTTACGTTCTTTTGTAAGATTATGACGCATTACCTCAAGATAAAATCTATCTCCAAAAATTTGCTGCAACTTGCTCGCATAATCAAATGCCGCTTGTTTTTGTTCGCTTTGTAGTAATTTACCAACAACGCCATCTGCATAGCATGATAAAACTATAAGACCTTGATTATATTGCAACAAATCATCCCAAGTAATGTGATTACGCACAGATCTATCGTTATCTGTAAAAGTAAGGCTTACTAGTTTGAGTAAATTCTGATATCCTTCTTGATCTTTAGCAATTAATGAAATTTCTGCAAAATCACTAGCGCCTTTATTTTGAAACACAATGTTTAGTATAGACCCATGAATTGGCTGAATTTTCTGCTTTGCAGCAGCCATAGCAAATTCAAGAGAAGCAAATAAATTACCTCGGTCAGACAAACACACAGCGCTCATATTATTTTTTTGCGATAATTGCACTAGCTTATCGATTTTAATAGCACTCTCAAGCATTGAGTATGAGCTTTGAGTTCTGAAATGAATAAATTGATCAGTCACTTTTTCTTCCTATCGAATGATATACAAAACCAAATTCATGCATTTTTTGTTTATTTAAGATATTGCGCAAATCCACTATAATTTTATTATTCATTATCTGACCTAGTTTTTCAATGTTAATATCACCAAATTCTTCCCATTCTGTAATTATAACTGCTATATCAGCATCCTGCGCTGCTTCATATAAATTATCTGCGCATTTCAGAGACTCAAAATATTTATCAGCATTAACAAGGCCCTTTGGGTCATAAGCATCTATATCGGCTCCCATATCCTGTAATTTATTGATGATGGGTATAGAAGGGCTGCAGCGCAAATCATCAGTTCCAGCTTTGTATGTCAGGCCAAATATTGCAATCTTTTTTCCTGCAACTATACCGCCCAGTGCATTTTTTATTTTGAACACCATTTTGTCTGCTCTTTGAGTATTAGACTCAATAACTGCATTGGTAATATGACAATCCGTCTCTATATTTTTAGCAAAATCTGCAAGAGCGCTGATGTCTTTCGGGAAGCAAGAGCCACCAAAGCCAGGACCTGCTTTTAAGAATTTACTACCAATTCTATTATCCATTCCTATTCCATGCGCTAGTGAATCAATATCTGCTCCTGTAATTTCACATAGATCTGCCATTTCATTTATGAAGGCAATTTTGGTAGCAAGAAAGCTATTAGATGCATATTTTATTAGCTCTGATGTAGCAAGGTTAGTTTCAACTAATTTAATCCCTCTATCTGTAAATGGCTTATACACTTCGCGCATCACTTTAATGCTATGATCCGTTTCTGCTCCGACTACGACTCTGTCAGGATTTAAAAAATCATCTATCGCAGAACCTTCACGCAGGAATTCAGGGTTAGAGGTAACTATGTTATTAAAACCCATTTCTTTTATATATTCTTGCACTTTAGCGCAAGTGCCAGGTGGAACAGTAGATTTCATAACAAACACACAATCTTCAGCGACATATTGCAATGCTTGCTTCACAGATTCATAGACAATAGAAAGGTCCGCACTGCCATCTGGTTTTGGCGGCGTACCAACTGTTACAAACACACATTCAGAATTTTGTATTGCTGCGCTATATCCGCAAATGAACTTAATTTTACTAGCAGCCACACAATTTTCTATATAATTTTCCAAACCGGGCTCATAAATAGGAGCTATATTATTATTTAGCTTTTCGATTTTTTCAGCATCCACATCAATACATATAACATCATGGCCAAGATGCGCCATCATAGTGCCAGAAACCAAACCAACATAACCCGTTCCAATAAAAGTAATATTCATTATTTGTTTATTTCTAATTTTAATACAAAAATACTTAGGAAATATTATGAACTTTTTCTAAGCATAAGTCTAGTACTAATATAGAAAAATTGAATTATTTTGATCTTCATAGCGTGAGCATAATATAATTTTAGCAGCATCATTAGTCTTGCTATTTTTAGACTCAAGTTAATTAATATTGCCACATAATTACAACATTAAAAATTAATAATGTTAATGAATGCAATTAAATTACAATAATTTTATACATGTATTGGTTAATTTGGGGTTACAATATATTAATAAATTAATTTTAAATCAAGCGATATCATGAAGAAAGTTTACAACTACATTATGGGTAAAACTAATGAAGTAATCGATAAAAAGCAAGAGCCCAAAGCTTTAAATCATTTTTATGAAGCAGGAGGAAAAGCTGGAGAATCCTTGCAACATTTAAATTCATTCGCAAAAAATATGGCAAAAATAGGAAGCAATTGCTATTCTGGCATTCAAATATATCAAGCCATTGCAGGAAGGGTATTATTAAGTAGAGTTGCATCTTCTGCTTATATGTTTGCAAAACCCACAGCTACTGCTGCAATGATAGATGCAGCAACAAAAACAACTGCCATGGCAATGGTAACACATCCAGTGACTTGCGCTGCAGTAGTAGTCGTTGGAACGGCCTATTATTTGGCAGATAAAGAGGTGATGAATAGTGTTAATGAATTGTGCGGAGCTGGCAAAACCAGTAAAGAAGCGATTGAAAAACTTATAAAATCAGGAGCTACAATGCTTGGGATTGATGAATTTAAACAAGTGCAGCAATCAGCTGAAGAATTTGAAAAACATTTACAAAATAATACTATTAATATTTTACAGGAAGCTTTGAGTTCTGATGGAGCAAATGAGCAAAAAAGTAGCGAGCAGCCAATAACCAGAAAGGAAAAAAACGCCCTCCAAAATAAACAGATTGAAACTATCGACCCAGAAATAGAAATTGATGGTGGCTGGGTTGAAGTAGATACTAATAAAAAAAACGACCTTCTGATGTCTACAAGTGTAATGACAACCAAATCTGACAAACAGAAATATTTAGCACATTTAGAGTCAAAAGGAAATACCCACAAACCTAAAACCCATGTTCAAAAACTTCAGGATCAAAGAAAATCCGCAAGCAAAGGTGGCAGCAAAGGACGAGATTAATTGTCTTTGTATCACAGAATAATAGTTTTTGGGTACCTTTATAACTTAAAATATATACATTTAGTTAATATTCATGCTAGAATTGTACACATTAATAATATAAAGAAGATGATTTAAATGAATTTAATTATACTAATGATAGCTATCGCTGGAATAGCAGCTCTTTTATATTTTTTGAAGAAGAAGTTCTTCCGAAAAAATGTTGAAAGAACCTTGCAAGTAGACCCCAAGAGCCAGGCAGTATATGACCAAAAAAAAGCCAAGCCAGATGAACTTAAATCGCTGACTATGGAAGAAAAAATGGAACTTTCGTGGGATTTTTTGACCCAAATAACTGAATTAATAATGAAAAAATTCACCAGTAGCGAGCAAGAACAAGTGCACGAGGCTGGCAAAGTAATGCTGCAGCATGGCGCTCAATATCAGCATGATGTTAATAATGAAGCTAAAGTAAACAGACAGCAAGTAGCGCGTTCTAAGACTAAAAAGAAAAAATCCAGCTCTGGAGTCTCACGGTGATAGAAAATTCTGCAAATTGCCACCCGCGAGGAGCGAATACAAGCGAAGCAATCTCCTGCGATGTCATTCCCTCACGCCCTCATTGTCATCCCCGCGTAGGCGGGGATCCATAAAACGCTAGCAGCGAATTCTTTGTATACGATAGATTCCCGCCTTCGCGGGAATGACATCGAAACTCCAAACGAAAAAGATCACCACGCTTCGGCAATGCCTCGCACGCGCATGCCCCCTACTTCTTCCCCCTAACATGTCGCATTTTGCGCAAGAGGTTACTGATTTTTGGCGTTACGTTTTCGCCCGCTTCCACCTGCATCTTTTCGTGCATTTTGGTAATAAAAGTTATAGCTGCAATGCCATCATCATTGATCGAGTCAGTTGGATTTGCACCTGCATCTAGCAGCTTGCAAACTTTATCATAGTTCATATTTTTGGCAGCTTCGAATAATTTAATGTTTAAGTCTTTTTGTTCTTTTGAAATATTTGTTGCTTTTGTGTGAATTGGCTGCTGAGCTTTATGTGCAATGTTATTTTTAAACTCCTCTTCGCCAAATAAAGCGTTAGCAACTAGGTTGCGTATTGTCTTGTCGTTTGTCATTTTGGTATATCCTCCCTGAAATGATTGAATTAAGAAGGTTCTAATTGCTAGAACCTCGATAAAAGTAATCAACTTGAAGGAAATGATTTTAAGAAAACAAAGCCCCTCAAGGTGATCGGGAGCTCAAAAAAACCGCACACTTGGTCCGAGTGCTTTTTAGACAAAAGTCCTGAACATAAGCACTGCACTCCCGATCTTTCAAAAATCGGGATTTTTTTATTAATTAACGACTAAATAAACATAGTCGAGCGTGCAGGAGGTTTTTGATCCCCCAGAACGGCAACCTAGCCATTCCACCTGTTATTATGAATAAATCAATAGCTACTGTCAAGGGGAAATATGCCATCCGATAAGGAATTCGTCATTGACTTAAAATACGATGTCATTCCCGCGGAAGGCTAAGAATCTAGGAATATTAATAATGCATTCGCAGCTAGCGTTTTATGGACCCCCGATTTCTCGGGGGCGACATCCGAATTCAAACGAAGAAGATCACCACGCTTCGGCAATGCCTCGCTCGCGCAAGACAGGTACCAAAAAAACAAAAATAATTGATGATTTTTTGTTAAGTTTAGTGTAAAATGCGAAATTCAAAATAAATAATAACATGAATTGAATATGGATTATAATATAGATTTAATATTAGTAATGGTTTTTCTGACCCTTACAATGATAGTAGGGATATACTGCGGCAGCGGCTCTAAAACATTGAAAGACCAAGCTTTGGGTGGGCGAAATTTCAGTACAGCAGCAATAGTTGCAACCATCATTGCAACCTGGGTTGGCGGCGATAATTTTGCCATGTACTTGTCAGAAACATACAGCAAAGGATTATATTTTATACTCACATCAGTAGCAGGTCTTGGCGCCTTCCTTATTGTTGGCTATTTATACGTCCCAAGAATGCAAAGATTCATGGGTAAATTAACTATTGCCCAGGCAATGGGCGATGAATATGGCAAATATGCCCGCTTTATTACTGTTATATCAGGTCTAATCTTAACTGTATCACTACTTGCGATGCAATTTAAAATAGCTGCAGAATTGCTTACAAACTTAACTGGCGCTAGCGCAATATATACCGTCATAGCAAGTGCGGTTATTGTAATAATATATTCCAGTTTTGGTGGAATTAAATCGGTAGTATATACAGACATATTACAATTTATTATTTTTGGTTCGGTAGTGCCACTGATTGCTGTAATTATATGGCATGATTTTGAAGATATAGGAGTTATATTTGATGTGATAAACACACATGAAAATTTTAGCTTTGGTAAATTATTTGATATGAAATCCGACAAATTTTGGAGTTTTATTACTCTGATGCTGCTATATCTTATTCCTGGTTTTTCACCAACTATTTTTTCAAGAATTTCTGTTGCAAAAAATGTTAATCAGATAAAAAATGCTTTTTTCTATGCTGCATTTGGAGTTATGGCAATACAATTAATTATTTCCTGGATATCTATTTTGCTATTTGCCAAGAATAATGCTCTTGATTCGAATAATCTCTTTGCGCACATATTAAATAATTATTCCTTTACAGGCCTCAGAGCTTTATTTGTAATAGGAATTTTGACTATGATTATGTCTAGTGTTGACTCTTGCCTAAATTGCTCTTCAGTTATGGTAGCAAATGATATTCTATATCCGGCTGGAATTATTAATGAAAAGACAGAAAATATTGCATATAGAATTGCAACAATATTAATTGGCATTGGAGCTTTGCTTCTAGCTTTAAGATTCGATAATTTATTTGAATTATTTATGTTTGGCTATAGTTTTTACATGCCAATTGTAACCGTGCCATTTACATTAGCAGTTCTTGGATTCAGAACTAGCAATGGCAGTGCAATTGCTGGAATGCTTGCTGGCTTTTTAGCGGTTGCAGTGTGGAGCCAGCTGGACACAAATATAGATAGCGTAATTCCTGGATTAATTATGAATTTAACATTCATGCTTGGCTACCATTATTTAATGAGACAAGAAGGTGGCTGGTATTTTTATGGCCATTTAACTGCAGATGATATAGAAAAAGCAAAAATTGCAAAGCAGCAAAAGAAAAAATTTAGCATGAAAGATTTTTGCATAAGAAATTTACCTAAAATTGAATCCTTATATGTGCTATATGGTATGTTTGTTGTACTCGCTATGTTCTTTTTGGTGTATGCGCTACCAAATGAAACAGCCAAAAATTACGCATGGCTAGTTTATTCAGTTATGTTCTCTAATTTAATGGTTGCAATAAGTTTCATCACTAGGCCGCTATGGATGAATTTCAAAAAGTTGGATAATTACCTGCCATATGCTTGGATGTTCAGCCTTTGCTATACTCTGGTATTTAGCGTTAGTTTATTTGTTATGATTTCTGGTTTTACACAGTTTTCAGTCATGGTATTTATGCTGAGTATTGCCATACTTTCAATTTTATCTATATGGCAAGCAACAATATTTTTGCTACCAATTGGAATTTATAGCAGCCTTAAACTATATAAAATGGTTTTTACTACGAATATTGAGCTTCAAATATTTGACATCACAAATTTTGAAACACAGTTTATGTATTCTTCAATTATGTTGATTGTTGTTTTAATTGGTTTTACTAAACCAAAACAAAATCATGTAGAAGAGGTTGAAGATAAAGTCGATGATCTATCTGATGAAAGGGATAAAATTATAGCAGATATTGAAAGATTATCAAAAGAGCGTAAAAGCATAGAGAAGCATAATATCAATTTGAAGCAAGGCATAAATAATCTTGAAAAAGATAATTCTCATTTAAAGACAGAATTGCTGGAGATTACTGGCAAATGGATGGAGTCTAAGGATGCGAAGGTTAAATTTTTGCAAACTATGCAGCACGAAATGAATCTGCCAATGCATGCGCTGGGCGTCGCGACTGATGCACTTGAAAAGCTTCAAAAGCAAAAAGATTTCGAGCCAGAAGATATGGAGGGGATATTATTCTGCGTAAAAGACAGCAATGATAGGCTGCAAATATTGCTCGGTAATTTGCTTAAAACATCTCTGCATCATAATAGTCAAGCCGAGTTTAATATCAAAGATGCAGACATTATAAAAACCATCAACAAGGCAATAAATCAATATAGTTTCAGCGATGAAATGGAAGTTAATTTTGTGCATGATGCAAAGAATGATTTATTAATGATTCCTCATGATAATAGGCAAATTCTGAATGTTATCTCTAATTTATTGAAAGATGCATTCCGCTATGGCTCCAAGAAAAAACTAGATCTATGCCTTGAGCAGTCAGATGATGAAATCATAATAAGAGCTACAACGCCAGGCAACAGGCTAGAAAAAGGCGAGAAAGAACAAATTTTTGAAATGTTCTTCCAAGGAGAATGGGCGAAGAAAATGCAAAAAGGCGTTGGTCTTGGTCTGTATATATGCAAAAAAATGATAGAAAGGCATGGCGGCAGCATGCACGAGGAATGTACGGATGAAGATTTTGTGATCGTGATTACTTTGAGGAAGTAGGGGGAAGAGCCTCAGCCTCTCTTCCTTATAGCGCAATAAAAGTTAATTATAGGAGAATTGTAAATTTTTATCATTTTTAACTATTTATTAACTAAAGGGGTTGACTTTTTTTCATATAATCTGTATGATGCCTTTGTTTTAATAGTAATTTTATATATTTGAAAGGTATTTTAAATGGAAAATTCCAAACAAGGTGAATTCTCTGGCATCAGGAAGATTTTTTGGCCAATAGAGTCGTATGAAAATAAAAAATTCATACCTATGGCAATAATGATGGCGTGTATTTTGTTTAACTACTCTATGGTTAGGGTGCTGAAAGATAGTTTTGTTGTTCCAAATATTGGGGCAGAAGCGGTGAGTTTTTTAAAGCTATACATGGTAACACCGAGTGCAATTTTATTTGTAATTTTATATGCAAAACTGTGTGATGCACTGAATCCTAGACAAGTTTTTTATACAATCACTACTATTTTCATTGCATATTTTTTCGTATTTGTAAATTTCATATACCCAAACCCTGAATATTTTCATGCAAATGAAGAAACTATAGAAGCCCTTGCAAGCCAGTATGCTAACTTTAAGTGGTTCATCAAAATTGGTGGCAAATGGGGATATGCAACTTTCTATATAATGGCAGAAATGTGGGGCAGCATGATGCTGACAATGCTATTTTGGCAGTTCGCCAACCAAATCACCAAGACAAAAGAAGCTAAGCGTTTCTATTCTATGTTTGGTCTGATCGGTAATACAGGACTTTTAATGATCCCTGTTGTGACTGGATTTTTCTCAAAAGTAAACGCAGCGACTGGCAAAACTGAAGTTGACCTTGGCCCTGTTATTTATGTTGTGATGTTTGTAGGCTTACTAGTTATGGCTCTTTATTATTGGATAAACGCTAATGTGTTAACAGATCCAAAACTATATGACGCGGCAGAAACTGGTGGCAAAAAGAAAAAGAAGGCTAAACTTTCAATTGGTGAAAGCTTTAAAATGATAATGTCTTCAAAATATATCGGTCTAATCGCTATTCTTGTTCTATCTTACGGAATTTCTATTAATTTAGTAGAAGGAATCTGGAAATCAAAAATCAAAGAACTATATGGTTCAGGCCCTGAGTATGCTGCTTACATGGCAAACTTCATGGCTTATCAAGGCATGGTAGCCATCTTCTTCATGCTAGTTGGTAGTAATATACTTCGTAGCGTTTCATGGGCAGTGGCTGCAACATTTACGCCAGTAATGATATTGATAACTGGTATTTCTTTCTTCTCCTTCATAGTGTTTGACAACACTATGGGTCTGCAAGTAGCTGCATTTGTTGGCACAGGCCCGCTTGCGCTTGTTGTTGCAATTGGTGCTGCGCAGAATATCTTGAGTAAGGGTGTTAAATATTCATTATTTGACTCAACAAAAGAAATGTCATACATTCCGCTTGATGATGAAATGAAAACTAAAGGTAAAGCAGCTGTTGATGTTATTGGTGGCAGGCTTGGTAAGGCTGGCGGCGCATTGATTCAATCAACTGCATTCATACTGTTCCCTAGTTTTGAATTTAGAGAATTAACACCATTTTTTGCATGTGTTTTCTTCTTCATAGTTCTTGTTTGGATCTATGCAGTAAGAGTACTTGGTACAGAATATCAAGCAAAAATTGCAGAAAAAGAAGCGAACTAGTCTAAAAATAATTCTAGTCTTGAGTTAAAATGGAAAAAGGTAGGTATCAAAAAGGTATCTGCCTTTTTTATTGCCCCTGAATAATATAAAACTATTGACTTTGTTTATGCATAAAAATATTATTATTTTCGTTGTAT
>JAHDEH010000017.1:25405-26974 GCA_020628955.1 Alphaproteobacteria bacterium | reverse complement strand
TGCTTTATCTATTTCTCTTTGCTTTATTTCTTCTTCATAAGCTTCCTCGTCACTATTTTTAAGCTCTTCCAATAATGCAGCATCTTCTGCCTGAGCTTTTTGCTCTGCTTTGTTTCTATTTTCTTCCAGCTTATCTTCTCTCTCTTTTTCTGCTACAAGCTCTTCTGCTTCAAGTTTTTCCGCCTCTATATCTGCTTCTGATTGTGCTTTTTCTTCAGCTTCTCGCTCCTCTGCTTCTCTTTTAATATCTGCTTCGTCAGCTGCTTTTCTTGCCTCTTTCACTACTTTCCAGAATGGTTTTGCATATTCCACAACTTTCTCAGAAGCTTCTGCAACCATTGCATCTATCTTCTCTTTTTCTTCTGGCAAGATTTCATCATCCGTCATTAAAGTAGCAACAGCTGAATCTTTAATAGCATTATCAGCAGTATCTCTTATTGAAGCCCTAACGGCATCTTCATCATTTGATTGGGCAAAATTTTGTATTATAGAAATTTGATTTCCTTCACTATCAAATCCAATAATCTCTTTTTCAGTTTCGGCGCCCGTCATATCATGAACCCATTTATCTAGGCCCGTCTTTACATCCTCAAATAATTTTGCTTTATTTTGGGCAATAGTTTTTGCAAGAGTATCGCGTACTATTTTTGCCTCTGCTGCATTTAACCGACCCATTGTATGAATACCCAAATATAAGGAATCTGCTCCATTCAAATCATCTATGGCAGTATTACCATTGTCAATAAAAGACTCTACATGCGCATTAGTATCAGACAAAAAAGTACCTGTTGTATAATCTACTTCTGTTGCGAATATTCTTGCCTTAATTTGCCTTTCTGCTGAAATTTTAGAAATTACAAAAAAAGCATCCTCCATCATTTTTTCATTATGAAACTCTGGATTTGGAATCACAACTTGCCAAAAATCTTTTAACATTGCTTTTTGCTCTTCAGGATCAACAGAAATTGCCGCAGCTTGTTTGATCCAATCATCCTTAAATCTTAGTATTTGCTTATGCTTTTCTTCTAACTGCTTTTCCTTCTCTTCTTCTATCTTTTCTTTAAGACTTGCTAAAACTTCATCATCCATATAGCTGAAATTTAATGCATTAATTTTCTCTTTTGTAAGCTCTGATGATGCACCACCTTCAGGATCATTATACAAATCATTTACAAAAATTCTTGCAATAAATGAAACTTCATTCTGTATTACTTTCGCACGCATTTCCTCTAGATCTGCTTGCTTTTGTCTCTCTGCTTCCAATTTTTCTTCTACATCTACATCATTATCGTCAGTTGGTTTTTTCTTCTCCTCGGCTGCTGCCTTATCTGCTGCTGCCTTATCTGCTGCTGCCTTATCTGCTGCTGCCTTGTCCGCTGCCGCTTTCTCCGCTGCCGCTTTCTCTGCTGCTACCTTGTCCGCCGCTTCTTTGTCCGCTGCTGCCTTGTCCGCTGCCGCCTTATCCGCTGCTGCCTTATCTGCTGCTACCTTGTCCGCTGCCGCTTTCTCTGCTGCTGCCTTGTCCGCTGCCGCTTTCTCTGCTGCTGCCTTGTCCGCTGCCGCTTTCTC
>JAHDEH010000017.1:0-25305 GCA_020628955.1 Alphaproteobacteria bacterium | reverse complement strand
CCTTGTCCGCTGCCGCTTTCTCTGCTGCTGCCTTGTCCGCTGCCGCTTTCTCTGCTGCTACCTTGTCCGCTGCTTCTTTGTCTGCCGCTGCCTTGTCCGCTGCCGCTTTCTCTGCTGCTACCTTGTCCGCTGCTGCCTTATCTTTTGCTAATTTATTTTTTTCATAGTCGGCTTTAAGCTTTGCTTGAAAATTAGGTCTAATTGCTTTTAATGCAACCACTTGAGCCTTTAGAGTTTCATAATCTTCTGTTTTATTAGCTTGCGCAAATCTAAAATCTGCATAAAGTTTTTGATACTCTGCTTCTTGCTCAGACGTTAAATCAGCAATTTTTTGATTTGTAGTTAATGTAGTTTTTCTCAATTTTGACATTTGATCCTCCTTTTTTTGATCATTACTATTATTATTGTTATTATTCGAAGATAATGCAGATGACTGAGCCTCCTCTTTTAATCTTACATCATCAGAATTACTTATCGCCACTGTATAATCAGAAGCTTCCTTTTCTGCTCTAGCTACAGCTAATTCATTATAAGCTGTATCTATTAATAACTGCGACTTAGAAATCTTTGATTGTAAAAACTGTTTTTTCGCCAAAGCATCTTCATCTGAGTTATTAATTGACTGTATTTTTACTTTATACGTAGCAATATTATTTTCTTCTTGTGCTAATATTTTTTTATATTCTAGCTCAAGTTTATTTAATATTTCAATTTTTTCTCTATTATTTTTTTGCGCTTCTTCTTCTAAGGCTTTGGCAATAATAAAATCTTCTGGAGAATTTTTTGACACTACTTATTATACTCTATTAATCAAAAATTAAATAAACTATTCTATCTATTATCTAATTTATTGCGTGTTTAGACAAAAAAAATATGCTATATGACAAAAAAATTTTATAAACGTATAATAAATATGTTACATAATTATATAAATTACACTATTTATATAATTTTATTTAATAATTATTTGTGATATGGGTGTAATAGATTGATAGATTCTGCTCGGTAAATTTGCTCAAGCAGAAAAATTTTTGCTAGTTGATGTGGCATAGTCATAGCAGATAAGCTAAGTTTTAAATTTGAAATATCGGAGACTGATTTGTCAAAACCATATGCACCGCCAATAATAAAAGTAATATTTTTGGATTGCAGCATTTGCTGTGCAAATATTTGGCTAAATTTATTGCTGTCCAAATGCGCACCTGCTATTTCCATAGTAACTATAAAAGCATTCTGTTGTATTTTTTTTAATATCATCGCAGACTCGTCTTTAATTATATCTGCTTTATTTTGTTTTTTAGAATGAGGAAGGCAGATCATTTCTACCTTCCATTTTATCATTTTATGATATCTGTCAGCAACTGCTTGCATGTCTTTTGACATTTTTCCAACAGAAATAATACGTATTTTCATTTATTGTATTGTATATTTATAGATCAAGCAGTAATCTTTCTGGGTCTTCAATAGCCTGCTTCACTTTTACTAAGAAAGTAACAGCATCTTTACCATCGATAATTCTATGGTCGTATGACAGTGCAACATACATCATCGGTCTTATTTCTACTTTGCCATTTACAGCCACTGGTCTTTCTTGAGTGCTATGCAACCCTATGATTCCTGTTTGCGGTGGATTAATAATTGGTGTTGACAGAAGCGAACCATACACTCCTCCATTAGTAATAGAGAAAGTACCGCCGCTTAACTCCTGCATCGATAATTTTCCTTCACGTGCACGGCCAGCAAGAGATATAATCTGCTTTTCAACTCCTGCAAAATTTAAATTATCTACCCCCTTAACAACTGGAACAACAAGCCCCTGCTCTGTTCCAACCGCAACTCCGATATCATAATAATTTTTATAGACTATTTCATCACCATCAATCTCTGCATTAATAGATGGTATTTCTTTCAGTGCATTTACAACCGCCTTAACAAAGAAAGACATAAAGCCAAGCTTAACATCGTGCTTGTCGATAAAAGAATCTTTGAAACGCTTGCGAAGAGCAATTACATTGCTCATATCAATTTCATTAAATGTGCTGAGTATTGCCGCAGTATTCTGCGAATCTTTCAGGCGTTTAGCAATTGTTTTTCTAAGACGCGACATCTTCACGCGCTCTTCCCTTGGGCCGCTGAAACCACTCTCAGATCCTGCAGAAGACATGGTCAAATTTACATTACCATTTTTTTGTGCATCTAGTGCTGCCAAAACATCAGCTTTGTTAATCCTGCCACCTTTTCCAGTTCCTGTAATTTGGTTTGAATTTATATTATTCTCTGCAACTAATTTTGTAGCCGATGGCGCCATTATTGCACCTTCGGAGTTATTGCTTCCATGAGTTGTACTAGAATTATTTTGTTCCAGCTGTTGCTCAGCATCTGAACTAGATTCTGTTTTTTTCGCTGGCGCAGCCACCGCTCCTTCTTTAATAGATCCAATAACTTCGCCAACTGCAACAACTTCCTCCTCAGCCTTTGAAACCGATTCAAGCACACCATTTGCAGTTGCATTAACTTCTAATGTTACTTTCTCTGTTTCTAGTTCTAGAATTAATTCATCCATTTGCACCGCATCGCCAGGTTTTTTATACCATTTAGCAATGGTTGCTTCAGTTACTGACTCACCGAGCTCTGGAACTTTTATATCAATAGTCATAAGTAAATACTCCTTTAATGTAATAATTATTTAATTGTTTTTATCTTAAGCGCTTCCGCGACCAAATCTTTTTGCTGCCTATTATGAAGGGCCAAGGATCCAACAGCCGGCGAAGCCGCCTCTTCCCTAGCAATTGGTGATATTGAATTCTTTACACCAGCTTTCTCCAGCGCTAAATCAAGGCGCGCGCGAATGTACCTCCATGGCCCCATATTTTTTGGCTCTTCCTGGCACCAGACAAATTGCTTAGCATTTTTATATTGCTTTATAATAGCTATAATTTCATTTTCTGCAAATGGATATAGCTGTTCTACTCTAATTAGAGCAATATTTTCTATATTTTGTGCTCTTCGCTCCTCTAGCAAATCATAATATATTTTCCCGCTGCAAAAAACAATTTTTTCTACTTTTGAATTATTTATATTATCTATTTCCCCAATAACTTCTTTAAATCTAGTATTTTTATCAATTTCTGAAATGTCGGATGTAACTAACTTGTGACGCAGCAACGACTTTGGCGACATCACAATCAATGGCTTTCTAAACTTCTGCTTCATTTGGCGACGCAATACATGAAATATAGAATATGGTGTTGTTGGATAAACTACTTGCATATTATCATCTGCGCAAAGCTGCAAATAGCGCTCAAGCCTTGCCGAGCTATGCTCTGGACCCTGCCCTTCCATTCCGTGCGGAAGCAAACATACAAGGCCACTCATACGCAACCATTTGGTCTCAGCTGACGAAATAAACTGGTCAAACATTATCTGCGCACCGTTACTAAAATCACCAAACTGCGCTTCCCATATCACTAAATTATTTGGATTTACCAAAGAATATCCATACTCGAAACCAAGCGCTGCATATTCAGACAAATTACTGTCAGCAACTTCATAGAAACCTTGTTTATTTGATATGTTGTTTAATGGTAAATATTTATCCCAAGAATCCTGTGAATGAATTACAGAGTGACGGTGTGAAAATGTACCACGACCAGCGTCCTGACCAGTAAGCCTAATATTAACTCCTTCATCAAGTAATGAAGCAAATGCTAACTGCTCTGCACTTGCCCAGTCTATTTCACCTTTATTGCAAACAGAATCGATTCTGTTATCTAGCAATTTTTTCAGCTTTTTATTCATATTAAAAGATTCTGGAACTGTGCATAATGTTTTGCACATTTTTTGCAGCTCTTTTGCTTCAATACCAGTTTTTACAGATTTGCCGCTGCGCTTCATTCCAGACCATTTACCCTGCAGCCACTGCGCCTCTGGCTTAAAGTCAGACACTTGATCATATTCTTTATTTAAAAATTCTTTGAACTGCTCTTTTAATTTGCCGTAATAGCTTGCATCTATTATGTTTTTTTGCTGTAATTTTTGTGCATAAACCGCAGCTGGTGTTTGTTTCTGCTTGATTACGCTATACATCGGCGCTTGCGTATACATCGGCTCATCGCCTTCATTATGGCCATATTTACGGTAACATACCAAATCAACAACTACATCCTTGCCAAATTTCATTCTGTAATCAGATGCTATTTTTACCACCATCATCACCGCTTCTATATCATCGCCATTAACATGCAGAATTGGTGCGCCAACCATTTTGGCAACTTCTGTACAATACCTACCCGGCCTGCCATCGCTGCTATTTGCAGTAAAGCCAATTTGATTATTAATAACTAAATGAAATATTCCGCCAACTTCATAAGGACTCAGCCCAGACATAACAAGACTTTCAGCCACTACTCCTTGGCCACAAAATGCCGCATCGCCATGCACAATCAATCCTGCCACACTATTTCTATCACTGTTATGATAATCTTGTTTGCAGCGAACCTTTCCAGCAACTACCGGGTTCACTGCCTCAAGATGCGAAGGGTTTGGAGTCAGCGACAAATGAATTTTTTTATCATTATACACTCTGTCAGACGAATATCCCATATGATATTTAACATCGCCAGCTACACCAAGATCTTCTGGAAAACTGCTTTTGCCTGTAAATTCTGCAAGAACCGCGCGATAAGGTTTTTGCATAACTTTAGTTAAAGTCGACAATCTGCCCCTGTGTGCAAGACCAAGCACTATTTCTTTTACGTCATTATCTGCAGAAAGCTCTATCATCTTATCAAGGCATAAAATAGCTGCATCACCGCCTTCTATCGAGAATCTCTTGGCACCCGGGAATTTAGTATGAATATATTGCTCAAACCCTTCAACTTCAACCAGGTCAGATAGCATCTTCTTCTGCTCTTGCTCACTAAAACTTGAATGAATATTTGCATTTTCTAGCGCATTATAAAGCCATTCTTGCTCGGCAGACGACTCAACATGGCTGAATTCAGCTGCAACAGATGAGCTATAAGTTTTATGCAATATGTCGTATAATTCAGATAATGTGCACTTCGAAACTCCAGCAAATTCATTTGAAATATCAATCTCTGCATTTAATTGTTCCGCTGTAAAGCCAAAATCTTCTAGGTTTAAATTAAGGTCGGATTCAGTTTTTTTCTGCTCTAGCCCAAGCGGGTCAAGCTCTGCCAAAAAATGCCCTGATCTTCTGAACGCATCAATCATGAATTTTGCATGAAGGCTATTTTCAGTACTACTTGCACCAGAGCTAGGCTCTGATTTGCCACTCTTTTTGGCAACTTGGCCTGCAGCTTTAGCGCCAATAATATTGGATGTGCTTTTTGATTTACTTGCGCCTTCATTATTTTGAAAAAACTCAGCCCAGCTAGCATCAACTGATGCCGGGTCTTGCATATATTTTTGATATAATTCCTCTACAAAAACAGAATTAGCGCCAAACAAAAAATCTGTATCTTCGAAACTCTTACCCACAAAAAACCCTTACCTAATATATTAAATGAATATATAATAGCCCAAAACACACACAAATTGCAAGGATTTTAAACAAAATTAGCAAAAAATTTATAACTACATTGCCTAATAATAACTATGCAGCTAAATGCTTATATTTTTTATACAACAAATAAAGTGCATTATATTGCATTACGTATGTAAAATAACTAAGAGCATCCATAGGATACAGCTGCAAAATAATCTGCACTAAAAACATGGAATTGTTAATATAATGCCCTCCGAATCCAAACCTAATCAATGAAAAAGAAGCGCAAAAAAATATCACCATACAAACAACTAGATTAGCTAATTTGTAGCCCTTCATGATTTTTATGCTTTTATTATGCGCACTCAATAACCCGTCATTATCTATGCAAACAAAATAAGGTATTAATGACATTCTAAGAAACATCATCACAAACCAAATTGCATATAATGCCAATATAACTGTAGCAATATTCTTTACAGCATCACCAAAATCTTGTGCTTCACTTCCTGGATATAAAAACTCCATAATTTTTGGCAGAGCAAAAACACTAGCTGCAAGAAGAGCGGGGAGGAAGTAGACGAACATCATTAACAAAATATACAAAATAATTTTCATGTATTTCCATTTAATACCTGCAGATATACGCTTATCTACTTCATCTATATTTCCTTTTACTAGAAACTGAAAATATTTGCAGTGAAAAACAAAGACAACAACAAGCCCCAAAATAGCATATACAGCTTCTTTTGCTTCTTTCCCTTGATAACCACTATGCAAAGGAATTGCAGCGATCGTTGAATCAAAAAAAGCCGTTATAAATATTAACGGAAGGAAGAATTTCTTATGCTCGAAGATCAATTTAATTCCATCAACATAAAATTTCACAACCTCTTTCCACCTACCTGTTGCTGATGGTTTTTTTGGCTGATTTACTGCTATCTCTGCATCAGTGTCCAATTGGTTTTCTACTAAATCCGACATTCCTACTTCCGTCTATATATTAACTAAATACAGTATTTATTATAGTATAAAGTCTCGCTATATTCAATCAAAATTAAATTGAATCCTTAAAAATACACATTGACAATAATGAAGTTGCCCTATACACTTAATTTTCATTAACAATTTAAATATATAGGATTTTATGTCTAAAACTAAAAATAACCTCACTTCTATTGAAGTAACAGGTAGCATTAATAGCTCATACAAAGTTGCGCAGGGTAATATTTCGCTTAATAATATTCAGTACAAAATTGGCAATAATACAGAAGTTTCTGTAGAACAGCTAACGGCATCTAACTCTATAATCAGCTTTAGTGAAAATTGCAATTTAACTACTAGTAATTTCATGGTTAAAAATGCAACATTCAGCACACAAAAAGACCGCAAAACTGATTTGGAAAAAGCCCAAGAATTAACATATTCGGGTGGTAAGCTAGTAGTTCAAGAAAACACAATAGTAAAACTTTCTTCAGGGTCATACAGCTGCAATAACTTCGACATGTTTGAAGGGTCAACTTTAATAATCCCAGAAAATACAAAGCTAGAAATAAATGAACTTGGGTTTATGACTTCAGCAAAAATCATAATGCCTCATAAAAATGGCGATTTTGAAGACCATGGAATTGTTACAGCTAATTCGACACTTTTAGGCTTAGGCTGCGAAGGGGTGTCTATAATTTTTGATAATAATTATCAAGCTACTAACGAAATAGAAGAAATAAATTGCTCAGGTGCAATATTAAATGATGACAATAGTGATTGTTAATTGAAATAAAATATTAAGGTAAATAAAAGTAACTTAAACTTAAATTAAGATGTTAAGTTACTTTTTTATCAAGTTTGCCTACTTAGTTATTTTATAAAAAATCCTTCTGGTAATTTAGCCTCAATTCTATATGACTTACCAAAAACCTCCACCGGCAAAAAGACTTCCCGTGCATGCAAAAACATACGAGTCGCTTTTTCGCCTCCATATTTGACATCACCAATAATTGAGCACCCAAGAGAAGCCGCATGAACTCTCAGCTGATGCATCCTGCCAGTCACTGGCTTGAATTCTATTTGGCTAATATTTTTATCTTCATTATAATCCAAAATTTTATATTCAGTCCTGGCTAGCTTAGAGCCTTCTTGGCTTTCTGTAATGCGCACAATTTCTTGCCCGCCACTATTTACTTTCTGCAAAAAATTTACTATCTCACCTGACTGCTTATTTGGCCTGCTTTTAATGATTGCAATATATCTCTTCTCTATATTTCTATCTTTAAAAGCTTTGGTTAATATAGCTGCATTGTCATGGCCATCAGCAAGCAGTAATATTCCACTAGTTTTTTTATCCAGCCTATGAACCAGTTTTAAATCATAATTATGATTTTGATTCAGATAATTAATAGCGTCATTTACAGAAATATTTATTTTACTTCCTCCCTGAACAGCTAAATTGCAGGGCTTATTTATTGCAATAAAATGTTCATTTTTAATAATTAAAAATTCATCTAGAAGCTTATTGGCAAGCTTAACAACATTGTCAGAAAACTTTATAGTTTTTTTAGTGACTTTAGTTTCAAGATCAGAAAATAAGTGCAGAATATCTGGGCTACATACACGGTCATTAGATTTTGCCTTCATGCCATTTAGCCTTATTTTTTTCTGCCTAAGCATTTTTTCAATAGCACTTTGCGCCAAGTCCGGATAAATTCTTTTTATATAGCGATCGAGCCTGACTGGAATATTTGAAGTTATTTTTATCTCTTTTTTGGGCACTGGGTTTTATGAATTTTTAATTAAAAAATATGCCCATAATAAGCATGACAACAGCATGAAGGCCATAATTTGATGCATGAGAGCTAGGTTAATTGGCACCATGTAGATTAAAGTCGCAACGCCAAGAATCATTTGTGCAATTAATATTATTATAATAAATATTGCAGCTTTAATTAATTTGCAGTGTTTCGTATATATTAAATTTATTGCCAATATTACTGTAACAAAGAATAAGATATACGCATTAATTCGGTGAATGAATTGTATGAAGACTGGGTCATTTAAGTTTATTTTATTTACATTTTGAAGCTCTAATGGAATAAATTTACTGCCCATTAATGGAAAGCTATTATATACTAAACCCGCCTTGAATCCGGCGACTAGAGCCCCTAGAAATATTTGAATGAGTAAAATTGCTATAGTTAATATGCTTATTTTTTTTATAAAATTTATATTTATTCTTGAAGAAATAAGAATTTTTTCAAATGATGCATCCATTAACTGCCAAAAAATTACTCCATATAGTATAGCAGCTAAAATCAAATGCATCCCAAGTTTATAAGGGCTAACATGTGGATGATCAATAAGACCGCTTTTTACCATAATCCATCCCATCAAACCTTGCATGATAAGTAGCACACCAGCTAACACATAATTTTTTATTTTATTATTTTGTATAGAGCCAAAATATAAAAAACATATTAATGGAATAAAATATAGCAGCCCAGTAACCCTTCCTGCAATACGGTGAATAAATTCAAGCAAATATATCGACTTAAATTCAGATAAATCCATGCCTATATTTACTTTTATATATTCTGGTGTTTGTTTATATTTTGCAAATTCCTTTGCCCAGGCCATTTCATTAAGCGGTGGGATAATACCAGAAATAGGTTTCCAATCAGTCATTGAAAGGCCAGATTCAGTAAGGCGAGTTAGGCCACCAATAAAAACCATCATCAAAATGGCCAAGCACATAACGCGTAGCCAGTTTATAACATAAACATTTGATCTGAAGTTATTATTATGCATTTAAAAATAATCGATTTACAAATTAATATGTTCTATTTATAACAAATTCAGTTAATTGCTGCAAGTAACTATAAATTTTTTCATTTTGATTTATTTTACCAAGATACATATCCGTATCCTTTCTTTTTTCTAACAATATATCATTAATAATATCAGCTATGTTATAAAATTTCATTCTGTCTATAATCCATTCAAGCTGCTTACTACTGCGTTTATCTTCTTTAAAAATATTTTCTATCTGCGAAGATTCATCTTGTGTACATTTTTGGTGCAATAAAATGACAGGAAGAGTTATTTTACCTTCAAAGAAATCGTCGCCAATATTTTTACCAGACTTTTCTGCATCGACAAAGTAATCTAAAATATCATCCGATATTTGAAATATCACACCAAGATTAGAACCAAATTTTTTCAAATTATGCGCATATTCATGTTTGCCTGTTATATATGCTGCAACCTCACAAGATGCGCCAAACAGCTCAGCAGTTTTTGCATCTATAATTTCAAAATATTCTTTTTTAGAAATTATTTGCTTTGTTTTAGCATGCGCTAGCTGTTTAACTTCTCCGCGAGCAATAGTTGTTGATGCATTTGATAGTACCTCAAGAGCCGGCATAATAGAAGTTGAAACCATCAAAGTAAACGCTCTGCTAAACAAGAAATCTCCTACTAAAATGCTAGCTTCGCTACCCCAAATAGTATGAGCTGCTGGCATGAAGCGGCGCATTTTGCTGCCATCCACTACATCATCATGCAACAATGTGGCCATGTGAATAAACTCAACAGCAGTTGCAAGCTTTATGCTATTATGATGATCCTCATCTGATAGCATTTTAGCACATAATATAGTCAAAATAGGCCTGATTCTTTTGCCACCACTATTTGCTAAATGGTTGCTGACTAAACCAATCAGCTCTTCATCAACTTCTAAGCTATCCATAATTAATGAATTCATCTGCGATATATCCGCAGAAATATAATCATGAATTTTCTTTATAGTATCCAAAATATTTTATTACCTATATTTAAAACAACTTATTTAATAAGTTTTTATCTAATTTTCCTTCTGGAATTATTTTGTCTATAACTTTTTTAGCATCTTTTGGAATAATTTTATTCACTTCTTTTTGCATCGCTTTAGTTGCTTCTTTTTTGATATTACCAGAACCAGCATCTCCTGTTTTACCAGCCATACCAGGAATCAATTTGCCAATTAATTTATCGCCACCAGGTATTAATTTTTGAATACTTTTTAGCGCATCACCGCCAATACTTGTTGGGTCTAACAACTTCTTCAGCATCAATGCAGTATAGCGCTCTTTAATGCTAGAGATTTTTGCATTACCAAATTTAGCTGAATTAGAATTACTAGAATCAACGTAAAAATTATAACTCAAATCTTTCGAACTGGTTTTAGGGTCGTCAGATATATCTTTTAGGAATTTTTTATTAGTTTTTGCAAATAGCTTTTTTGCTTTATCTTTTAAGAAACCTAATTTTCCAAATCTATAAACATACCCAGAAGTAAAGTCAACTATGTCTTCATAATGCTTAATGGTTAAATCGCCTTTAGTTACAGATCTATCCCCTGTTTTTTGTATATCTTGAGCCACTTGAATTCCAGCTCCTTTTGAAACTAAACTCATATTTTTTATTTTATAATTTTGTTTGCCGCCGGATGTATCAGCATCTAGATTTATATTTGATGAATAATTTCTATTTTCTAGATCTTGGAATCTAAATAAATCTCTATTTTTCATTATGAATTTAATTTCTTGATCTAAATATTTGCCATAATTTTGCTTTAAAATAGCACTCTTATATTTAGGATAATTTGCAAATAATATATCAAAAGTACCTTTCTTTAATTTAAAATTTGTACTTTCATCAAAATGAAAATTTTCACCTTTTTTATCATGCGAAATATACTTAATATTGACGCTATTTGTACTAATAAATTTATTCTCAAAATCAATATCAGCATTAACATTCATGCCTAGCATAACATCATCAACTTTTTTTGCTTTTGTTTTGATTTTTGCATTTAGATTAATGCTAGTATGTTCCGGAAGCACGCTTAAGATAGGCACATCTGTGCTCATATTATTTGTTTTAGCACTATATGAAACATTATATTTCTGAGGTATATTATTCATTATGTCATCCACAGAAACATAATGCTTCTTGTGAACAAAAGAAAGAGTAGCATTTTCATGCAATTTATCTAAAATAACTTTTTTAGATGCTGAATCAATTACCTGAAATTTACCAGCAGATAATTTTATTACCCCTAAATTATTGAATAATTCTGCAGGGTCTTGCATGCTGCTAGCTGTTTTAAATAAAGTGTAAGAAAGAGGAAAACTAGCAGTAACATGATGATTATTTGCTTTAATTAAAATATTTTTCTTCTTTCCGTTCTTTATATGTTTAGCATCTATATTCCCACTATATGAAGCAAATATTTTTTGTGTAACTAGATTATAGCCAACAGTTGCAGGATCTCTGGAAACAGCTTCTAGTTTTTTATTGACTGTTTTTAATCCGCTTAATTCCCATGATATCTTGTATGGAAAACCAGTCGGTTCTGCTTTTTCAAAATATACAGAGCACCCAAGCTCTTTAATAGGAATAAATTTTCCTGCATAATTGTTAATTTCCGAAGTAACTTTATTTATTGCATAATACCATGCACCAGCCATCAATGCTGTAATTAATAATATAAATATAAATAAATATTTTACGATTCTCATATCATTACTCTCCTTTTAATTTTAAGTATTCTTTATTAAGCGAATTTACATTCCACAGCCAAACCATGACTATAGTAACAAATATAGTAAATAAATAAGTTATTACAGAGTCAAATGAAGCAAGTGGCGCTAATATAAATATTGAAGATTGCACAAATGCTCCAAGTGATTTACCAAATTTTAGCCCCATAACTTCTACTGCTGCTTTTCCTTTTGTTTTAAGCTCTAATGATAATGGAATATAGGCTATTTCTTTTGTAGAGTCAAATAAAGAATATTTTGTTGATTTACTCAGTATATTTTGCATAGCACCGATAATAACTGCAAAATATATTGGATTAAATTCAAACCCAAGAGATGCAAAATAATCAGCAAATATTATAAAGCTAAAAAATATTCCTCCAGTTATAAGCAGCATATACGGCGTTATCAGAGCAGAAATACGCCACGAAAAACGCCTCAGAATATTACTCCCAAGCAGCATAAAGCAGACGCACGAAACTCCCATCCATATATTAAATTTACCCATAAAATTCAAATATTCTATAGTGCTTGGATAAAGCTCTCTTACCTTATTTTTCCATGGGCCTTCTAGTATATTAATAACTAAACCATAACACAACACTAGCAAGATAATATGTCCAATATAACGAGAATTAATAAGTAACTTAAAACTTTCTTTAACCGATAGTTTTGTTTTGGTTTTTTTAACCCCTTGCAACTGAACACTTTGTGATTCATTCATTGTTTTAAGAACATAGCTGTCAACATAATGATACAAAAACATAGCAATAATACCAGACGAAATAACAGCTTTCATAATTGGTTTCAGAACCATTTCGCATTGCACTGCAATATCGTTTGCATAAATATTAGATATATTATTATCAGCAACACCAGAAATATCAGAAAATGATACCAAAACATTTCCTGCAAGGATCAAACCAACATTGCCAACTAATCCAAGAAATGGATAAAACCTTTTCGCAGATGCGGTGTCAAAAATATGGTTTGCATATTGCCAAAATAATAAATTTATAATCACAGCGCTCCAAAGTTCACAAAATATATACATTAATGCATAACTCCATTTGCTAGCTATCAGTATAAACCATTTAAAATTAGGATATAGTATTATAAATTTACTGATTTCACCAGGGGATGGGTGAAAAAAATCTTGATACGGGAATAAGATATATGTAAATATTAGAAAAAATATTAAAAAACATGAAATTATAATATAGAAAACTTTTTCATAATTAAAAATGTTACTCAATTTTGCATATATTATTGTGAATAAAATAGTAGATGGCAAAACAAGCCAAAGTTTTAAAAAGCTTATAGCTTCAGCACCAATATTTGGAACGACTAAACTATCTTTAATCGACCTCAATGTACCAAAATTAAACAGCATGCAGAGCATCATAAAGCCCATAGGTAAAAATAATTTTAGCTCATGCTTTTTTATTGGCCATAAAATTTCCCTTAAATTATCAGATATTTTGAATTTACCAAGGCCAGACATTAGAAATTTATTTTGTGTTTTTTTAATATGCGTACAAATACTTAGCAGTTTTAATATAAAATACTCAATTTGTCAATCTACAAAAGAAAAATACTGCTAATTTTTTGAATAAAAAAACTTGAGGCACTAACGCCCCAAGCTTTAAATTCATCAATATTGCACTTGAATATGTTTTAGAATCCCATTCCTGGCATTCCGCCCATTCCGCCCATGCCACCTGGCATACCGCCTGGAGCTGGAGCAGATGGAGAGTCTTTAGATGGTTCATCAGTAATCATCGCTTCAGTTGTGATGATTAATGACGCAACAGATGCAGCATCTAGCAGCGCAGTACGAACAACCTTTGTTGGGTCAATTATACCCGCCTTAATCATATCTACATAGTCCATTTCCTGAGCATTAAAACCAAATTTATGATCTTTTGATTCTGCAAGTTTACCAGCAACTATTGCGCCGTCCACGCCTGCATTTTCTGCAATCTGGCGAAGCGGGGCCTGCATTGCTTGCTTAACGATATTCACGCCAGCTTGTTGATCTGCATTATTTGCCTTTAATGAATCAAGCACTCTAGCCGCATAGAACAAAGTAGTTCCACCACCAGAAACAACACCTTCTTCAACTGCTGCTCTTGTTGCATGAAGTGCATCATCCACTCTATCTTTACGCTCTTTTACTTCAACTTCTGTTGCGCCGCCAACTTTAAGAACCGCAACGCCGCCAACAAGTTTAGCCAAACGCTCTTGTAGCTTTTCTTTGTCGTAATCTGATGTTGATTCGCCAATTTGTTGACGAATTTGTGCACATCTGGATTCTAATTCTTTTTTATCACCAGCCCCATCAACAATCACCGTATCTTCCTTGGAAATCTTTACTTTTTTAGCCGTGCCTAGCATAGATAGATCTACATTATCTAGCTTCATACCAAGATCTTCGCTGATCATTTGGCTGCCTGTTAATGTTGCTATATCTTCTAGCATTGCTTTTCTTCTATCACCAAAACCTGGAGCCTTAACAGCTGCAACTTTCAATCCACCTCTTAGCTTATTAACTACAAGAGTAGCAAGCGCTTCGCCTTCTACATCTTCTGCTATAATAAGTAATGGCCTTGAAGATTGCACAACAGACTCAAGCACAGGCAGCATTGGCTGCAAGCTTGATAGCTTCTTTTCAAAAATTAGAATAAATGGGTTTTCTAATTCTGCGGTCATTTTTTCAGAATTAGTTACAAAGTAAGGTGAAAGATAACCACGATCAAACATCATACCTTCTACAACATCAACTTCAAAACCGAAATTTTTCGCTTCCTCAACAGTAATAACACCTTCTTTACCAACTTTATCCATGGCAAGAGCTATTTGCTCGCCTATTTGGCTATCACCATTTGCAGAAATTGTTCCAACTTGGGCAATTTCTTCTTGGCTGCTTATTGGCTTACTTACTTTCTTTACTTCTTTAAGCATTGCGTCTACTGCAATGTCTATTCCTCTTTTAAGATCCATAGGATTAAAGCCAGCAGCTACTGCTTTATTTCCTTCCTTAACAATTGCTTGTGTTAGAATTGTTGAAGTTGTTGTTCCATCACCTGCAACATCGGCAGTTTTGCTTGCAACCGACTTAACTAATTGCGCTCCTAGATTTTGGTTTGCATCTTTAAGCTCAATAGCTTTTGCAACAGTTACACCATCTTTTGTTAATCTTGGCGCGCCAAATGACTGCTCGATTGCAACATTACGCCCTTTTGGGCCAAGTGTTACTTTAACAGTATTTGCCAGCATGTCTACGCCTTTAATCATTTCTTCGCGGGCTTTAGAGCCATAAGCTATATTTTTTGCCATAATTATTTCCTCCTATAAATTTGTTATAATTATTTGATTATTCCTATAATATCACTTTCTTTCATGATGATTAGATCCTTGCCATCTATCTTGATGTCAGAACCACCCCATTTGCCATACATTACTGTATCACCTACTTTTACTTCTAGCGCCGCTATATTACCACTTGCATCGCGAACACCGCTACCAACCGCAATAACTTTGCCCTTCATTGGTTTTTCTTTAGCCGTATCTGGTATGATGATACCACCTGTTGTTTTTTGCTCTGATTCAATTGGCTCTATCGCTACGCGATCATGTAATGGTTTGAAATTCATAAATTCTACCTCATATTAAATTTTCAAAGTTATTAAATATATTTGTAAAATGACATATATGAATTGATTGCAATTTTTTCAAGATGATATTTAAAAAAAAATATTGCAATTAAATATATTTATAGTCAGCTAATTATAATCTTAGCCTACAATTAATTACTTTTTACATAAATTTATACTTGACTTAAATAACAATTTAGCTTAAGTTTAGCATCATAATTTTTTATGGCGGGTGTAGCTCAGTTGGTTAGAGCACCAGATTGTGATTCTGGGGGTCGCCGGTTCAATTCCGGTCATTCGCCCCATAAATATCCTTAAACATAATTTCGTGATTTATTTTTTTATACAAAAAGTTAAAAATAGCCTTGACAGTATTTTTAATTATTGTTATCATTTAATTATATGAGGGGTTGCAGGGAAAATTTAAATATATAAAAATTTTATAGCAGCCTTGAAGTATAATATTCCGAACTTATTTATAGTTTATATATTGAGAAGATTTTAGTTATTGAATTTTTCAAGTTCTAGGGGCAACTATATAAAAAATTACTATTAATTTACGCTCTCTAGAAGCTTGGAAATTCTAAAAAAACACTCTCTACAAAAATACATTTATGGTGAATTTAACTAGCGCCCCAAACAACAATAATAACTTAAGTACTATAAAAAAATAATAGACAAACGAGAAAATAAAACTATAAACTTTAATTTAATTCACTTATATACTAAATCCAAACCAAATTTATAATTAATAAAATCAATACATGACAGAAAACACCAGCGAAACAAAAGAAGTTTCAACAACTGAAGAGCACAAAGAAAAAAAACAAGATAAACCAGTTCAAAAAGAATACAAAAAGCCTAGAGCGGGAACAAAAAAAATAATTAAAAAGGACAAAAAAGAAGCTGCCCCCACCCCAAAAGTAGAAGATAGTGGCGTTAGAATGCATATTAACGACTTGAAAAAAGAATCTCCTGAATCCTTAAAAACAAGAGCAGAAGAGCTTGGTATTGAAAATTCAAGCTCTAAATTAAAACAAGAGCTTATTTTTGCTATCTTGAAAAAAATAGTAGAACAAGGAGGGCAAATTTTTGCATCCGGCGTGCTAGAAATATTACCAGATGGATTTGGATTCTTGCGCTCACCCGATGCAAACTATTTAGCAGGGCCTGATGATATATATGTTTCACCAAATCAAATACGCAGGTTTGGACTCAAAAAAGGCGATACAGTTGAAGGACAAATTAGAGCCCCGAAATCCAGCGAACGTTATTTTGCACTGCTAAAAGTTCAAAGCGTTAACTTTCAACAGAATGAAAAATCATATCACAGAGTACATTTCGACAACCTAACCCCCCTATTTCCAGATGAAAAATTATCACTAGAAGTAGAAGGTGCAAAAGATGCAAGCACCAGAACTATTGAAATGGTTGCTCCGATGGGGAAAGGCCAAAGAGCGCTGATTGTTGCGCCTCCTAGAACAGGTAAAACTGTTTTAATGCAAAATATTGCCCATGCAATTACTACTAATAATCCAGAAGTGTATTTAATTGTCTTGCTTATTGATGAGCGCCCTGAAGAAGTAACAGACATGCAGCGCTCTGTTAAAGGCGAGGTTGTGAGCTCTACATTTGATGAGCCAGCAACAAGGCACGTCCAACTTGCTGAAATGGTTATTGAAAAAGCAAAAAGATTGGTTGAGTGCAAGAAAGATGTAGTGATATTGCTAGACTCCATCACAAGACTCGCGCGTGCATACAACACAGTGCTGCCATCATCTGGTAAAGTTTTGACCGGTGGTGTTGATGCCAATGCTTTGCAAAGACCAAAACGTATTCTTGGTGCTGCGCGTAATATTGAAAATGGTGGCTCGCTAACCATAGTTGCAACTGCGCTCATAGAGACAGGTTCTAGAATGGACGAGGTGATATTTGAAGAATTCAAGGGTACTGGTAATTCGGAAATAGTTCTAGATAGAAAAATTTCAGATAAAAGAGTTTATCCTGCGATTGATATCATTAAATCAGGAACTAGAAAAGAAGAATTATTGCTAGATAAGAATATAATGTCAAAAATGTGGGTGCTACGCCGAATCATCAACCCAATGGGAAGTGTTGAGGCAATGGAATTTTTGCTGAGTAAATTCAAAGAAACAAAATCTAATGCTGATTTTTTTCAGTCAATGAATTCACATCCATCAAAAAAATAATTAATTAAAAAAAGGAAGGTATAATTATGCATAAAAGACCAAAATTTGCTTTAATTGGCGGCGGTAATATAGGCGGAACTCTTACGCATTTAATTGCGAAAGAGGCCCTTGGAGATGTGGTTTTGTTTGACCTTACAGAAGGAAAAGCAAAAGGGAAAGCTCTTGACGTGGCGCAAACAGCAGCTATTGTGCAGTCAGATGTATCTGTAACTGGAACAAATAAATATGAAGACATAGCCGGTTCTGATGTTGTGATTGTAACAGCAGGAGTCGCAAGAAAGCCTGGTATGAGCCGCGATGATTTAGTCGCAGTTAATGCAGCAGTTATGAAAACAGTGGCAAAAGGCATAAAAGAGCACGCTCCAAAAGCATTCGTAATAGTTATCACCAATCCACTTGATGCAATGGTGTATGTTATGCAAAAAGAAAGCGGTCTGCCACCAGAAAAAGTTGTTGGAATGGCTGGCGTTCTTGACTCTGCAAGGTTCAACTGCTTCTTAGCAGAAGAATTTAAAGTATCCGTAGAAAATGTAAATAGCTTTGTACTTGGCGGGCATGGCGACACTATGGTACCACTCGTGCGCTATTCTACAATCAGTGGAATTCCGGTGCCAGATATGGTAAAAATGGGCTGGAGTACAGAGGAGAGAATAGAAAAAATTGTTAAAAGAACCAGAAATGGCGGCGGTGAGATAGTATCGCTTCTTGCAACAGGTTCTGCTTTTTATGCACCTGCCGCATCTGCTGTTGAAATGGCAAAAAGCTATATTTTTGATAAGAAAAAGATATTGCCATGCGCAGCCCACTTAAAAGGTGAATATGGTGAAAAAAATATATATGTTGGAGTTCCAGTAGTAATTGGCAGAAAAGGCGTAGAAAAAATTGTTGAAATAGAACTAAACGCATCAGAGAAAAAAGAATTTGCAAAATCAGTAGATAGCGTTAAAGATCTTTTGAAGTTAATTTAATAACAGGATTTTTGAGCTGCATAAAATGCTACTGTTAATTTTATGAGTATGAATAAAATAGACAAATCAACAAAACAAAAAGCAATCATATTTTGTGGGCCAACAGCGAGTGGTAAAACCAACCTGGCCCATGAATATGCAAAAAGAAATGGCGGAGAAATTATAAATGCAGATTCAATGCAAATTTATAAACAAATTCCAATTATCACCGCATCGCCTAGCGATGCACTAAAATCCGAACTACCATATCATTTATATAACTTCCGTGATGTTGATAATGAAATTTCAGCTGCTTTATATGTTAATTTGGCAGCAGCCAAAGTTAAAGAAATTCTTCAGCGCGATAGGCTGCCCGTAATTGTAGGGGGTTCTGGGATGTATATTAATATGCTAGTTAACGGCTATAGCCCTATTCCTGATATTTCGCAAAACAACAGAAATAAAGCAAGAGCAGAATATGCAGAGATGGGTTCGGAATTATTTTACCTGAATTTACAAAAATTGGACCCAGAAATAACAAACATATTTAAAATGCAAGATAAGCAAAGGCTAATGCGGGCTTATGAAGTTTTGCTTGAAACTGGTAAATCTATACTGCAGTTCCAGAGAGCTGAGAATATTTTGCCACTTCCTTTGGTGGAATTCCAAATATTTTGTATGCATCCGGAGCGTCAATTTTTATATAATAATTGCAATGAAAGGTTTGTTGAATTACTAGAAAATGGAGCAGAGAGTGAAGCAGTTTATGTGCAAAAACAATATCCAAACTTAAACACCAGTGCCATGAAAGCTCTTGGTCTTGCCGAGATAATTGATTATTTAAAAGGTAAAATTAACAAAAAAACTGCAATAGAGCTTGCCAGCACAAAAACTAGGCAGTATGCTAAACGTCAGGTAACTTGGTTTAGTAACCAGGTGCCAAGCAAAGAATTGCTTGAATATTCAAGTATAGATGAGTTTCAACAAATTATAAAAAAGGTAATTAATAATGAGAATTAATAATCTAGCAAAAAATATTTTTACTAAAAGTGAAATAATTAACATCGCAATGGGCTTATGCTTCATGTTCATTTGTGCCAAAACTTATATACCTATTAAGCCTGTGCCAATAACTCTGCACACTATGGGTGCTATAATAATTGCACTATGTTTTAGTAAGAAAGAGGCTTTGAGTATCATTTGCAGCTTTACTGCTCTTGGATTTTTAGGCGCGCCAATTTCAATCGGTTTGAAAAATGGATTCACAGTATTATTAGGACCAAGCGGCGGCTATTATTTTGGCATGATTGCAGCTGTTTATTTCATCACTAATTTGCGCCAAAAATATGGCGAAGATAGTTATTTTAAATTATTTATCTACAGCATGTTTGGAAGCGTTGCAATATATACACTTGGCCTTGCGCAGCTTAGCTTGTTCGTTGGAGCAGATAAGGCTCTAGCACTTGGATTGTATCCGTTTATTTTAACTGGTATAATTAAAAATATCATTACCACTTGTGTGGTGAAATCATTAAAGGGTAAAAGACAGAGTTAGCATAATAAATTTAACATATTATAAATATTATATTTGCTTAATTGATATAAGAATGCTATCTTATTTTTAGGAAGTTAATCTATATAATTACAAAAGTAAATACAAAATTTTATGAGTAAAAATAACACTAAAAATTGGCAAGATAATAAACTGCATATAGCATGGAAAATTTTAATTATTATTTCTGGCATAATAGCATTTGCTTCAATTATAATAATATTATTCAATGATATAGAACAAAAGCCACTTGGCGGAAAAAAAGCAATTGAAGCTAGGAGTTCCGAAGAAATGGGTGGAAATTTTGAGCTAATAGACCATAATGGGGAGAAATTTAGCAGCACTCAATTGAAGGGCAAATACAGCCTGTTATATTTTGGATTTACATTTTGCCCAGATATCTGCCCATTTGAACTAAAAAGGATGGGCTCACTTGTGAAGGAATTAGAACCTCTTGACATCAACCCTGTATTCATAACCCTTGACCCAAAGCGCGATACGATTGACATAATTAAAGAATATATTTCATATTTTCATCCTAAAATGATTGGCTTAACAGGCTCTAAAGATCAGGTAAAGAAAGCAGCAGATTTATATAAAGTATATTATGCAGTAGCACAGAAGAAAAAAGGTACAGATGCGGATGATTATATGCTAGACCACACAGCCTTTATTTATTTTTTGGATAAAAATGCTAAATACGTAACGTTTTTTAATAAGAATGATACGCCAAAAGCAATGGCTGATACTATAAAATCATATATTTTGAATAAAAAATAAATGTTAAATTATTGAAAATATTATGCTCAGTCAAATTACATTACTAAAATATCTTACTTGGAAATATATAAAACAATTTATAATTTCTTCAGTGCTTATAATATTTGTGCTATTTATTACTAGCGCGTTTGATACTTTACAAAAATTTAAATCTAGCAATTTATCTTCAGGTGAATTTTGGCAATTAATTATATATAAAATACCATTCATATATAATGAAGTTAGTATCTTAATAGTTTTTATTGCCACAATATTATATATAAGATCTTTAAGCAACAATAGCGAGCTTGTAGTCATGCTCAGTAGCGGAATTCCTATATGGAGAATATTCACTGTTCCAATAGTTACATCTGTTATGATTGGCTGCATTATTGTGATGATAATTAATCCACTCGGAACCAATGGCCTCAGAAGATATATAATGCTGGAATCTAAAATCACAGGAGAGTCAAAGAATAGCCTTGTTGTTTCACCAGCTGGTTTGTTTTTTGCAGATAGAGAAAATGAAGAAAATAAAATATTTAGAGCCAAGGCGTTAGATGTTAAAAATAGTAGATTTAGTGACGTTACAATGCTTTTGCTAGATGATGAGAATTCTTTAATAAAAAGAATCGATGCAAAATCTGCTATTTTAAAAAACGGAATGCTTAATATGCACGATGCTAAAATTATTACGCAAAATAAAACTGTTGTACAAAAACAATTTTCTACCAAGGTTTCTATGTCTATAAAAGATATTGTAAAGAGCTTTAATCCGCCAGAAATGATTCATTTATGGCACTTAAAATCAGATATTGAAAAATTTATAAAATCTGGTATTTCAGTTATTAAATATCAATTATATTTTTATAAGCAAATTTTTAAACCCCTTGCTATGGTTGCCATGACTTATGTTGCTTGCTGGTTTGTAGGCATTAACCCGCGGGATAACTCGAGTAATAAAGCAATAATTATGGCAGCAATTACTGGAATAATGATATATTTTATTCTAGAGATATCATTCAGAACTCTTGCTTATAATGGAATAACACCATTGCTTGCTATTATGCTACCAATAATATTTATTATCATAATAAGTAATTTTGTTATTTTACATTTCCAAGAAGCCTGATATAATCTATAATTAAAAATATTCTTGCTTAAACTAACAAAAAGCATCAGAATTAAGCCTAACGGCCGAAAATGATAAGCTATTGTATATTTAATTAAAGTCCTGCGCGAGCATGGTGAGCGAATACTATATATAATAAGTGAGCGAGACAATGAAACTGCATAAACGGAAGTTAAATTTACAATAATAAAAACACGAGGTAATAAATTACAATGAGCATTTTAGCTTTTTTTGACAGATTTTCATCTGATATAGCAATAGATCTTGGCACTGCCAATGTTTTAGTATATGAAAAAAATAAAGGTATAGTTTTGGATGCGCCGTCTGTGGTTGCATTGATTAATGAAAATGGCACCATGAAGCCATACGCTTTTGGGCATGAAGCAAAAATGATGCTTGGCAGAACGCCTGCAGATATTGTTGCTAAAAGACCTATGCAAGATGGAGTAATTGCAGATTTTAAAGCAGCAGAGGAGATGATAAAATACTTCATTCATTCTGTACGCGACAAACGCTCTTTCACGGGGCCACGTATTGTAGTTTGCGTACCATCTGGTTCAACTCCCGTTGAAAGAAGAGCAATACAAGAAGCAGCAGAGAGCGCTGGAGCTCGCGAAGTTTTCTTAATAGAAGAGCCAATGGCAGCGGCAATAGGCGCAGGGCTTCCTGTGACCGAGCCAACAGGATCTATGATAGTCGATATTGGCGGCGGAACAACAGAGGTTGCAGTTCTGTCTTTAGGCGGAATAGTATATGCTAGGTCAGTGAGAGTTGGCGGTGACAAGATGGATCAAGCTATAATCTCTTACATCAGAAGAAATTACAATTTATTAATTGGCGAAGCGACAGCTGAAAAAATAAAAAAACAAATTGGTGCAGCAGTTGTAATCGGCGATGGGCCACTTCGGGAAATTGAAATAAAGGGCCGTGACTTAATTCATGGAATTCCAAAAGAAATAACACTAAATGAAAAACAGATTTCTGAGAGTCTAGCCGAGCCAATAAGCCAAATTGTAGAGGCTGTTAGGATAGCGCTTGAATCGACACCTCCTGAATTATCATCTGATATTGTTGATAAAGGTATTGTTCTAACTGGCGGCGGCGCATTGCTAAATAATTTAAGCCATGTTATTAAAACTGAAACTACGCTTCCAACCTTTGCAGCTGACAATGCACTTGCTTGTGTTGCTCTTGGTATTGGCAAAGTATTAGAAGATTTTAAAAAATTAAAGCATGTATTATTCAAGCAAGATTAAATTTTTGAAGCATGGCAATACTTGAAAATAGAGTAAAAAAAAATAATAATCTTCTAAATTTATTTAGATTCATTATAGGTTTATTACGAAAATTAGTATTCGTTATACTAATTGCTATGTCTTTTGCTTTAATATATTTCTTTAGCCTACCCGTTGTTTCTAGCTTTACTTTGGAAGCCACGGGTTCTGTTTTGAAAGCTGGAAATACTGCATACAACGAAACTGCTCAGACTGTGCAATCTATATATTCACGTTTTTTCTATTTAAAAGATTTGGATTCAAATAATAGAAAATTAAAGTATGATTTAGCAAGATTGCAGCAAGAATATAATAAGATTTTGCATATTAAATCTGAAAATTTAGCGCTTAAGGAGCTGCTAAATGTACCAAAAGAAGAAGATAAAAAATATGTCACAGCAAAAGTTGTCAGCATTGCTATTAACCCAATTTCAAGCTACATAACCGTACAAGCAGGAACCAATCACAATGTGCATGTGAATGATATAGTAACAGGTAAAAGAGGTCTTGTTGGTAGAGTGACAGAAGTTAGCGCAAATTATGCTAACATAATGCTAGTAAATGATACCAATTCTAGAATTCCTGTTATTACAGCAAACAGTAAACAAGTTGGTGTGCTTGCAAAAATGGGAAACAAAATGAGGTTAATTTATTTCCAAGATCATTTAAACTTGGAAGAAGGGGAATTAATTTTAACCTCCGGTGATGGTAAAATTTTCCCTCATGGCATTCCAGTAGCTAAAGTTACTAAGATCAAAAACAGAAAGATATCCCTAGAATTGCTCGAGGACCTTACTACTATAGAATTTTTAACTATAGAGTCCAAAATTAATCAGGATGAATCAGACAATAAACTCGGCACAATAGAGAATGTGATTTAATACTGCGCCAATCATTAGCTGCGCTATTTCGAGTAACAGGTTTCAGATTTAGGCAACTGATGGGCTGGGATTAATCCCAAAATATTTGGTGATGCTGTTATACACAGCCTGATTTTTATACGGCTTATTGATGATGTCTGTGGCGCCCAGTTTAAAAGATTCGTCAATTACATTTTCATCCGTGATGCCTGTTTGTATGACTGTAGTAATTTTTATTTTATTTTTTTTCATCCATTTTAAAACATCTATACCAGTAATTTCTGGCATAGTTAAATCTAGCAAAACAAGCTTTATATTTTGCCTTTGATTAATATCTGACATGATATCTATCGCTTCCTCACCAGAATATACATAAATAATATCATCTTCAATTTTTGATAATATTAGTTTTGCCATTGTGTGAGTAGATTCTTCATCATCTACAAATAATATTTTGTTCATTTATAAATATTAATAAATTATTCATTTATCATTTTACCATCTTTAAACAAAAAAGTACACTAAAATTATTATCTTTTGTATCAACCCACATTTTTCCGTCATGTTTTTCGATGATTGCTTTGCATAAATAAAGCCCAAGCCCCACGCCTTTTTGCATTTCTTTTGCATGCGCACCTTGATAGAACATATCAAATAATTTCTCTTCTTCACCGGTTTTTAATTTATGCCCTTGCGAAGTGATTTTGCACATAATGGTTGCATCTTGCACGCTTAAATCTATATCGATTTTTTTCTCCTTATCCTGCCCATATTTAACGCCATCATTAATAATATTAAATAGCACGGTTTTTAACTTTGCGGCGTCATGTT
>JAHDEH010000054.1 GCA_020628955.1 Alphaproteobacteria bacterium | reverse complement strand
TGCCGCTTCCTTAGCTGCCGCTTCTTGAGCTGCTGTTTCCTTAGCTGCCGCTTCTGCCTTAGCTGATGCTTCCTTTTGTTTGTCAAGATTATTTAAAAATTCTGCCGCTTCTTTAGCTGCGCTTGTTTTAATCTCTTGGTACCTTTTGTCTGCTGAAGCTTTATTTTCTTTTTCTCTTTGAATTTTAGCTGCTTTTTTAGCCTCTTTCTCTGCCGCTTCTTTAGCTTCTGCTTCTGCCTTAGCTGATGCTTCTGCCTTGCTCTTAGCATTAGTTGCATCTACCTTAGCATCGAAATTTTCTTTAGTAGTAAATTCTGTTGAATCTACTAGAGCTGCTTGATTCGCGCTGCTTGCTGAAGATGAAGTTGCCAATACATTATTATTAGAAGCTTCTTTTTTTGGGCTACCTGGAGGCGTATTTGAAGGGCTTGAAGTAGGGCTGTTTAATTTGTTGATGTAAGCTAAAAATGCTTCTCGCGCTTTTTTAAGTGTTTGTTTAGAGTTATTTGAACTTAAATTGTTAGATTTTACTATAGAATCAAAAGCATCGATAGTTTCTGCATCCTTAAGACTTTGTTTATTTTGTTTATTGATATTATTTATCTTATTAATCTCTGCATTTTTATTATTTTTTAGTCCTGCTAGTGTTTTCACTTTATTTGCTTGAGTAGCAAGAGCTCTTTTCTTTGTGTTTTTTGGTTTACCCGCAAATGCTGTATCTGTTATTAAATTCATGCTGCCTGCTGCCACTGTGGACATCAGCATTGTAGTTAGTATCTTTTTGTTTGTTAACTGTTTTGTCATAATATATTTACCTATGTTAAAATTATTAATTAAGTAGTGCAACACGCTGCAAAACCAGCGATATTGCGAATATTATACAGTATTACCCCTTAACTGTCAAGAAAGAAATAAAAAAAGTTAACTATTTATTCATTAATTATAGAAGATTAATATGATTGTTTAGTAAATTCTGTTTTGAGGTTTTTTGCTATATTTAAGCCAATGGTTTTGTGCTCTGCAATATTGCAGCTAGCAGTTTTGTAGATGATTTGATCTGCAGCCTCATTTGCCAGCATATAGTTTGCAATTATTTTATTATCTTCAATTTTTGCATATGCTGCAATTGGAGTTTTACAACTTGCGTCCAGATATGTCAAAAAACCGCGCTCTGCTGTGCAGGTTTGCAATGAAGCAGGGTGGCTTAATTGCTGGCATAAATTAGTAAGATCTTTATTTTGCTTCGTCGTTTGCAGGCATATGGCGCCTTGTCCGGCAGCGGGTAGCATTTCATTTGTTTGCAGCGGGAAGCAATATTCTGCGTCAAAAGCATCCAGTCTTTTAAGGCCGGCCAGGGCGAGTATAGTCGCATCTGCTTGGTTGTTTTGGAGTTTGTCTAGCCTTGTTTGCACATTGCCGCGAAAGGGAATGAATTTCAGATCTGGCCGAATTGCGAGCAATATTGCTTTGCGGCGAACAGACGAGGTGCCAATTATGGCGCCGGTAGGTAAATCTCTAATAGATTTATATTTATGTGATATAAAGCAGTCGCGTGGGTCTTCGCGCTGTAAAATCGCGGCGATCTCTAGCCTATCGTCTATGACTCCTGGAACGTCTTTGAGTGAATGCACGGCTATGTCTATGCTTCCTGATATTAATTGTTCTTCTAGCTCTTTCAGGAACAAGGCTTTGCCGCCAATATCATAGAGGTTTTTGTCTAGGATTTCGTCACCCCTTGTGCTGATTGGAATAATTTCGCACTGTGCTTCTGGAAACTTTTTTTGTATTTCTTTGATGGCAATTTCTGTTTGAATGAGGGCTAGTTTGCTTTTTCTGCTGCCGATTCTTAATTTCATATTATATATTTATTTTTACAGTATTTTAAAAGGACTGCTTACTACAAGCTTTTTATCCTTGATATAAGCATTGCTGCCAAGTGTAATTGGCCTGTTTATAACCCCGTGGCCAATGCCGCTCATTCTGAATATTGGAATGTGCGCAAGGTATTCAGAGCAAAAATTATCCAATGACTCTTCTAGAAACTTATCGCTTTTGGTGAAGTCAGACAAGATTAATGCTTTTATTGTGTCTAGTGTTCCAGCATATTTAAGTTGCAGTAGCATGCGATGAATTTTATAGCCTGGTTCGCATACATCTTCTAGGAATATTATTTTGCCGTCAAAGTTAGGTGACAGATTGGTGCCAATCATGCTGCATAGCACACTTAAATTTCCGCCAAATATTTCGCCGTCAATAATAGCATCATTCTCTGATTTTGTATTAAAACTAGTAAGTTGGTACTCGCTATTTTTACCAGCTAATATTGAATTAAGCTCTGGCATGGAGCCTGCGTAAGTTTTGGAAGCCAGTCCATGAATGCTGGGCATTTTGTATATTTGGTTAAATAATAAATGCATGGCGGTGATGTCGCTAAAGCCAATTAGAATTTTGTCTGTGCTTGGTTGTAGGGAAAGTGACTCTAGTGCAATCTGCGCACTGCCATAGCCACCTCTTAAGCAGGAGATAATTTTAATTTCTTCGTCACTCAGGTAATTAGTGAATTGCTTTTGCCTGTCTTGTTTAGTTGAGGAAAAATATTCAAGTCCTTCATTTTTGAATATGCCGGTATCATATTTGCAATTAAAACCAGATTCAGAAAATAAATTTATTGCAAAATCTAGTTCCTCTTTACTTTTTTTTATATCCTTATTGCCTGCAGAGTCCCTGTGAGTTGATGCTGGGGCAATTATTGCTACATTGTCTATTTTTTTATTAATTTTCATAATATTTTTAAGTATTACTAATATATATATAAAGATTATAGATCATTCTTTCTAAAAATACAAAGTTATACTGCATGTTCTGTATAAAAAAATGCACTAACTCCCATTTGCATCACATCATCATTATCATCGCATTTGCAATATTCTGTATCTATATTGTCAGATGAATGGGCCTCTGACGAGCAAACAGAGGTGGCTTCTGCTATATGGGAATCATTGCTGAACTCTTCGTTAGTTCTTATTATATCTGCAAGCTTTTCAATATATTGCCTCTCTTCGCATGCTTTATGTTTTTGCAAAGCAGAGCTGCAATTTTGAATAAAATGACTTAAATCGCATATATTTTTATGTAATATGTTTTTTTCAATGGCATCCGGTTGTTTTTGCAATATCAAAAAGCTACTATATAGGTTTTGCGCTGCATCTTCCCAATTTTCTAGCTTAGAAAACTCTTTAGCAATCGCATGATGCAAACTGGCTGTGAAGATGTTATCTTCAAACAAAGTTTTAGTAAGTAGCAACGCTTGTTCATAGCTTTTTAATGCGCCTTTTTCGCTCCCCAGTGCGCTGTAAGATTCTGCAAGATAGGTATGAATTTTAAGGAGGTGCTTATATGATATTGTTTCGTAATCTAGTATTATGTGTTCTTCTAGAGCTTCGGTGGCGACGTCAATTACACACTGAAAATTTTTGGTTTTATGGTATGCTTTAATTAAGTTGTAATAAAATAAACTGTCTATGCTATGTTTTTCGCTACTTGTGCACGATAATGCTGTTCTTGCGTAGCTAATCGTTTCCTGAGTTTCTCCTTCCTTGAAGTAGCATATTGAAAGCATTTTATATGCAAAGACTAAATCATCTTCGTCAATTTCTAAATTATGATCATTTATATATTTAAGAAAATTTTCAAAATTAGTTATAGTTTGCTTGAAATTGTTAAACTGGAAATAATTTTGGCCAGATATGCACAAAGCATTTAAAATATCAAAATGTTTATTATGATTTTTTTCGTTGCGTTTCATCTCTGTACCTCTTGTATTTGTTATATTTTTAGTTAAGTTTTTCTGCAAATTAGCTTATATATTAAGAATCTAAAAAAGTAAATATAAAAGGAGATTTAATGAAGGTTTATTTGTTTTTTTTAAATATATCAGTCTATTAACTTTAACTAAAATTAACTTCTTAAAAAAATACAAAAAAAATCAATTTTTCTATAGACATGGTAAATATTGTCTGTTACTATCAACCATAAGTGAGGCATTGATTAAACAGTGCTGCACTTAACTGATGACTTGGATATCCTTCCCTATTTCATGCATCAGACCTCTGCGTTTTTAGTTAACACACGGGAAGAAAAAGGCAAGAAGCGGCTTTTCGATACATTTACCTTTCCCAGATTAATTACAACACTTCATAAGCCGCTTCTTCACTTAAAGTTAACTAAATTTAAAGTTTTTTGAGTGTGTTGATGTCCTTTATTTTCTATATTCAATTTTAGACATGATTGCAAAAATAACACGCTGTAAACTACGAAATATAGGATGCACTATAGTTTATTTGCTAGATATAATTCTTTGTATAAAAAATATGTTACAATAAATTAAGTTGTGTAATTTAATTGGGGCAAGATTTATGAGCAAGGGAAATAAAAATAATAAGGATGATAAGGTAATCGATTTATTTGATGTAGAAAAATCATTAGAAGCAAGGCTGGGGCAAGAACATAGTGTCTTTAATATCAGAGCTCAGCTACAAGCGGAGCAGGCAGAAATCAAAGAATCTATTAAACGGCTGGACCC
>JAHDEH010000053.1 GCA_020628955.1 Alphaproteobacteria bacterium | reverse complement strand
GGAGTTCCTGCTTGCAAGATTGCCACGGTAACGAAAACCTTACGGTTTTAGTACCTAGCAATAACGGAGTGCGTCATACGCGTGCGAGGCATGGCCGAAATGTGGTGATCTCATGAGCCCCAATTAAGATGGCCCCCGCGGAGGCGGAGGGCATAGGGCGTTAGCAGTGAATTCTTTGTGGATGTTCCTAGATTACCGCTTTTGTGGGAATGACAATGGGTGGTGCGCGGGGGTAACATCACGCCAGATTGCGACTCTAAAGCTTGCAATGACTAATTCCTGCTGGCAAGATTGTCGCGTTGCTAACTCTCTTCTCGCTAGTTAAATAGTCGTCATAATCGGGCTCGTAAAGAGCCCTGCAATCTAATCCGCTTCTTCGATGTTTACAATAATTAGAGGTGTTTTGTTAATTTCTTGTTTTATAGCTTTTCTTAGAGTTTTTCGTGTTGTAGTCTCTATTTTTTCTGTGCTATAATTGCCTTTTTCTTTTTTTCTTGAATGATTTAAATTTTGAATTAATTCTTGCTTAATTTCATCCATTATTTCTTTGTCCTCAATAAAATCAAACACTCCAGGCATTGTTAAAACTGGCTCGCAAGCAAGCTTATATTTTTCATTTAATATAATTGTTGCAATTACCACCCCTTCATCACGCATTCTGCGACGCATTCTGAAAATAGATGAATCGTCTTGCAATAGATAATTTCCATCTGCAGCTAGATAGCCATTATGCACTTTATCTAATAGTTTGGATTCATTTTCTTTAAGTAGCACTAGGCTACCATTTTCTACTTCAATAGCATGTTTGATGCCGTTTGCTTTTGCAAGTTTTGCATGCTCATGAAGATGAACAGGTTCACCGTGAACTGGAATGCATAAATTAGGACGAACTAATTCGTACATTTTTTTCAGCTCCTCTTTTGCAGGGTGGCCAGAAACATGCACGAAATGGTCTTTTTCTGTTATTACTTCTATTCCCTTCTTTACTAGTATGTTGAATAGTTTGAATATTTTTTTATCATTTCCTGGTATGATTTTTGAAGAAAATATAACAGTATCGCCTTTTGCTAAAGATATAGATTGATGATTGTTAGTTGCCATTTTCGTGGTCGCTGCCATGTGCTCGCCTTGGCAACCGGTAGCAATTACTAGCAAATCTTTTCTTTTATATTTAGAAATAGAGCGCTCATCTATAAGAGGTTGTATGTCGCTTAAATATCCAGTTTCCCTTGCCGCGGCCATAATCCTGTGCAAGCTTCTGCCTGTTAGGCAAACTTTTCTACCCGCTTTCTGTCCTGCATGAATTATGCTATCAAGCCTTGCTAGATTGGATGCAAAAGTTGTAACCACCGCCATGGATGGGCATTTATCTATTATTTTTACTAGATTCTCTCTCACTTCTCCTTCAGAGCCAGATGACCCTTCGTTGAAAACATTAGTAGAGTCGCACACAAGTGCCAAAACACCTTCATCGCCACATTTTTTTAAAGCTTCAAGGTCTGAGCTTTCGCCAATCACCGGGTTTGGATCAAATTTCCAGTCGCCTGTATGAAGCACGTTTCCTTCCTTTGTCCTGATCATCAAAGCTTGCATTTCAGGAGCTGAATGAGTCAGGCCAATCATTTCGATCGAGAAAGGTCCAAGTTCTAGCTTGTCTTTGGGGTCTATCTCGTGGATAACTACATCGTCTGAGAATGCATATCCTGATAGCTTTGCTTTCAAAAATGATTTAGTAAATTTTGTGGTATAAATGGGACATTCAAGCTCGGTCCAGCAATATTGAATTGCACCAAGATGATCCTCATGCGCATGAGTAAGTACTATGCCAAGTAAATCATCTTTCATTTGTTCTATGAATGTGAGGTCTGCAACTACCATATCCACGCCGGGAAGTTGTTCATCTGCAAATCCCGCTCCGCAATCGACCATTATCCATTTTCCATCAAGATGGTATAGATTTACATTAATTCCTATTTCGTTTGAACCGCCTAGCGGAACGAATAATAATTTGTCTTTATATTCTTTTATATTGATTGTCATTTAATTTTGCTTTATCATTAACACGTATTCAAGAAACAGTTATAGAGCATTATTGCCATAAAGTCCATGATTAAAAACAAACTAGTAAATATATTTATAATTTTATTTGCACTTTTGAGTATTTTCTTTGTTATTTGTCCTGAATATGACATTGTAATTTCTGGATTATTTTATGATAATGGAAATTTTATATACAAAAAACAATATATTGCGTGGATGCTATATCGTTTTGTGCCTGTGCTTACAAAGTTCTTTGTGGTAGCTTGTGTAGTTTATAGCTTATATTTTTTAGTAAAATATAAATCTTTTACAAAATTACTCAGATCTTCGGTGTTTTTTTTAATTATTAGTGCTTCTATTGCGCCTGGTTTGATTGTGAATTCAGTATTGAAAGAAGAGTTTGGCAGGGCCAGGCCAAGAGAAATTAAGGAGTTTGGCGGTAAAAAACAATTCACGTCAGCTTTTACAGTTACAGATCAGTGCAACAGCAATTGCTCATTTTCTTCAGGCCATGCGGCAATGGCATTCTATTTTTCTGTGCTTGCGTATGTAGCAGGCAGAAGATATTTTTCTATTATATATATTCTTGGAGTGACTTTTGGAATGGCTACTGGTTTTTCTAGGATTGTCATGGGAGGACATTTTGCCAGCGACATTGTTGCATCTGGTTTTATTGTGTTATTATTAAATCATATTATATATTTATTATGGCAGAGATTTTTGGTGAAGACCTAAAAATATTTATTGTAAACTCAGAAACAGAAGATGCAAAAAATATAAAAGCTCAAATCAGCCACTTATTGCCAATTGCAAATAGTGCAAAAGAAGCTGATGTTATTATTGTAATAGGCGGCGATGGCAGTATGCTTCATGCCATGCATGAATATATGGAACTTGATGTTGCCTTTTATGGCATAAATGCAGGCAGCGTTGGTTTTATGATGAATAATCTGCATTTGGATAGTTTTGTAGAAAATATCAGAAATTCAGATGTAACAAAGCTGTACCCCTTGCAGATGCGAGCAAGAGACATTGAAGGCAAAGAATTTTCTGCACTTGCTATAAATGAAGCTTCAATTTTCAGAACTACTAATCAGGCAGCTAAATTTATCATAGAAACAGATGGCATAGAGCGCATAAAATTAAGCGCCGATGGCGCTCTGGTTTCGACGCCCGTTGGAAGTAGTGCCTATAATTTGTCAGCTGGTGGCGCTATTATTCCGCTAACTTCTAAAGTTTTGTGCCTAACTCCTATTTGTCCATTCAGGCCAAGAAGATGGAACGGTGCTCTACTTCCTATTGATGTAGAAATTAAATTCAAAATATTAAATGCAAAGGAGCGCCCGGTCAGCGCAGTTGCAGATTTTAATGAATATAAAAATATTGAAGAAGTAATTATTAAGTCAACGGACCGCAAAGTACGAAAAATATTATTTGATAAGCACCATACTCTTGAGGATAGGGTTATCAAAGAGCAATTTAGCTTTTAAAGAGTTGGTTATGGGAAAGATTAACAATATAAAATTAAGCGAAGAGCAGTTGCATATTAAAAAGGAGTTGCATAGTTTTGCTGCTGATTTTAATCAAAATTCTTGGCTGAGCAAGCTAAAAAAATCCTTCCTACAATTTTTAGGGCGGTTTAGTGGGCAAAATGTACCAAAGAATTATAAAGGCATTTATTTACATGGCGGCGTTGGAGCGGGGAAAACAATGCTAATGTATGATTTTTATAACCAAATTACAATTCCCAAAAAAATTATTCATTTTCAAAAATTTATGCAACAAATTCATGCAAAAATGCATACATATCGAAATAATCACGATAATCGAGTGGCTTTGAAAAAAATATCGCGTGAAATTGCAAAAGAGGCGCGAATTTTATGCATCGATGAGTTTGAAATTAATGATATTTCAGATGCGATGATTATTAAATCTCTATTTAATATTTTAAATAGAGATGGTGTATTTATTTTTATAACAACTAATGTAGCTCCAAAAGATTTGTATAAAGATGGAATTCAAAGATCTTCCTTTTTACCATTTATAAAAAAAATAGAAAATAATTATTGGATTTATTCAGTTAAAAGCGATATTGACTATAGGATTGAAAAAATATCAGAAAAAAATGAAAGAGTTTTATATCCATATTCTGCATCTAATGCAGCAAGATTTAAAAATATAAAACAAGAATTATGTTCCAGTGAAGAAATACAACCTTTTGAGTTAACTCATCAGGGTAGAGAAATATATTTTAATGAGGCTCATAAAAATATATTATTTACAAATTTTGAAGAATTATTTGAAAGGAATCTAGGCTATAATGACTATGTGCTGCTGGCAGAGCGATTTAAAGTAATTATGGTTGATAATATACGTGTAATTAAGGATGATGAGAATAATATAATTACTAGATTTATCAATTTTATAGATAATGCCTATTTTAACAATGTTATATTATTTATCTATGCAGAATTAGATATAAAAGATTTATACAAAGGTAATGCAAAAAAAAAGGAATTCAAACGCACAATATCTAGAATTAAAGAGCTGTAAACTCATTCGGGGGTGGCAATAAACGTCATGCGCTGGAGAGGCGTGGCCGTCTTGCGCGGAGGAGTCCGGGAGGACGACG
>JAHDEH010000016.1 GCA_020628955.1 Alphaproteobacteria bacterium | reverse complement strand
GAAATCATCCTTGCGCGCTCTTTTAATACTTTTAGGTGTATCAAGAGTTGTTAAGATTTTAGATGCATTAGTACCCGCATTTTCTTGAGGGGTAATACTTTTAACAAACTCGCCTAAAGTAAGTAACTTTGCTGAAGTGTAAGGATTTACATTAATTCCTTCATTTTCTTTTTCGTTGATGCTTTTCTCTAAAGTATCTTGCTCTTTTTCTTCATTTGTAGTTACTTGATTTAATTTTTCCAAACCTTGTATGTTATTTTCAGAAATTCTAGCTAATTCTTCAGATGATAAGTTGCTTTTTCTAAATTCATTTAAAATTATCTGTGTTTTTTTATTATTCATTTCATTCATTTTTTTTACCTTTTTTTTAATTATTATTGAAATTTAAATACGCAATCTAAAAGGTAATTATTTTTTTAAAATATATAATTTTATATCAATTAATATAAGCGGCAAGCAAAATATAGAATTTAATATTTTTTATTGTTTTAACCTTCCAGATCACAGTTATTATAAAAGCACATTATAGCTTAATGAGTCAATATGAATTTGACAAATTTCATAATAATAAGTAATAAAAAAATATATATAGGTAGATAGTACCTATATAATTACGCCTATCTACGTCTTCTTTTGTGTTGCCTTAGGTAATTAGCTTTAGGCCTGTTTTGTTTATTATTTTTATTAGATTTAAAAATAGAGTTAAGAGACATTCCTTTTGCTGATGCTTTTAGCAAAAAAACAGGCAGGATTAAAAAGGCAAAGGTTGCAAATATATTTTTCATTATGAAATAATATGAAAGTGCAAAGCCAGATACAATAATTATAAATACTGCCCAAATAGAAAAGTTGACTATATTTGCCCATTTTTGAGAATTTTGTATTTGCAATTCTTGCACTTTATGCTTGTGGGCCTGTTCTTTTTCTGTAAGTTTCATTAATTTATCAAAAGCCCCAGGGAACTGAGCTTCATATTCTTGCATAATTTCTAGAGGAGGTACTAGATTTTTATATTTATCTGCTAATTCATGTGCTTGTTGCTGCTCTTCTGAACTTGCGCCTTGCTTTGCATGCCCTTTATTTAAATTATTTTTGTGAAAAAAGTTTTTTCTTTCTGTCATTTTATTTTCCTAAATATTATATTGTATAAATAATGCCTTTATACTACTTCAAATATATATATTATCAAGAAAAATTTATAATAAAAACTACATTAGTTTCTGATCACATTATGTTGTGGCACAAAAGGCTCGCCTCTGAAATTAACTACGTTGTTAAAATTCTCTCTGCAAGTATGAATTGTTTTATCGCATGAGGGCAACAAAGTAATATTCATTCCTTCAGATAGCAATATACTGCCATTTAATTCTAGTTTAAGCTTATTTTTATTATGTGTAGAAATTTTTAGTTTGTACATTTCTCCGTCTTTGCCAAAAATTTGGGCAAAACCATTTTGAAAATAATTATCAGCTTCATCTCCTGTGTTACACTCAATATAATCTTCATATATTTTTTCTATTTTTGTTTTAAGCGCAAAATTATTTATATTAATTTTGCATTTTTTATCGCCAAAATCTGCTCTGCAATTTTTGCTAAACATTTGCAGTAATTGCTGATTATATTTTACAGCCTCAGATTCAGCTGTTATTTCAAATTCTAAATCATTAACTAAAAATTGAGTGCAAATATAGCTGACTAAATGAGTAGTGTTTTTACCATCCGCGCAGTAAGAGATTTTAATGATAGCATTTTCTATGCAGGTATTTTTTGTTATTCCATCATTTTCAAAAATTCCATGTATAATTATATTGTTTTGGCCAGAGTCATTAAAAAATCCTTGTTTTAAACTCAAGCCGGATTGTGGCAAGTAAAGATTTTTATCCAGCATTTTTCTTTCATTTGCTGATGTTAGAAATATTTTTTTTCCATTTTTTAATTTAATTTGAAAAAAATAAAATAAATTATTATCCATGCAAGACATTTATATAACCTCTATTAATTTTACATTTTCTAGCATAATCGTGCCATCATCAGCAAATTTATAATCAAATTCATCATTGTCAAAACGAACCTGAATATCAAATTTAAAACTAGCTTTCAACTCAGAATATTTCACTTCTTTAGGCAAGGTTATAATTCCTGTATTATAGTCTATTTCATAGTCATTATATTCAGTTTGATTACGATATAATTTGACTCCACTGTCAACTGGCTTAGTAATTTTGCGGCTATATGCATTAATCGGATCATTGTATAATTTATAAAGTTGAAATTTATCATTTTCCCCTTCGATTCTATGCAATGATTGTTTTTTAGCTATTTTGTCCATATGGTCTCTTAAACGAAAGGAGAATCTCCTGCCAGCTCTGGCTCTAAAAAAAGTGTTAAATGTCTCAAATTGCTGCTCAGATAATTTGCAATCTACCAGCCTGTATATTTGCCTAGATGCTGAACTATCCAATGATCTTACTTCTCTTCCAGATTTACTTTCTGCGCAGGAGGTGGAATATTTGCACGACCCAACCGCATAAATTGCTATTTCATTTGGAAATCTTACATTATGAAAATTCATTATTTTATCTCTTGCCTGATATATGATTTATAATCTATTATTACTTTATTAAGCACCAAATCTTTTGCCTTCTCAAATTTTAGATCTGTTGCCTGTATGCCTGAAATAATATGCCCATCAAATTTTTTATTCATTTTAGCTAGCTTATAAATTATTAAATCAGAAATTTTAAATAAATTTGCATGGTTTGCATCCCTAGCATAGGCAGAAATAGTAAAGTCTACCGCATAAACTGAATGATTGGCTATAGTTTTATTCTCTGCTTTCGTGATATTAATTATCAGAGCAGGGTACTTAATTTCTAGTTTGCTTCCAATATGAATATTTTTTATATATTTTAATATTTCAGGGTCACTTTTTAATTCTGTATAAATTTTGTTTTGAAAGTTATTGATAAATTTTAATGTCATCGGATCCTCTAACTTTTAGTTAATTCTGAGAGCTACTATAGTCAAATAGCGATTTTTTTCTTCTTTGTTAATTATTCTTTTAATTTTATATATGTTATCCGCATGCTTGATGCGCAGATTCACATTAATTCCTTTTATGTATCTTAGCTCAAATAGATAAAACTCTTCGGCTATTACTGCGCCAAAATTCATATTCTCTAAAGCGCTGAAGCTGCTATCTGAAATTGCTTTGATAGAAGCATAACTGTCAAATAATCGTTCATAGTTTGTCTCTTCTATCTCTGAATTTGCATTATTTTGCAGGAATGTAATTTTATGTGAGTATTTTGCTTTTATCATAATTTTTATATTTTAACATGTCTGTATGGTTTATAAGTTTGCGTAATATTTTGCAGATGCTCGGGCAATATTGCCTCGCCCAGCCCATCATACATCAGCGCTATATGCATTAATATGCCTTGCTTTATATTATAGGGCAGTGGGTTATTTTCAGAAAAGCCAGTTGTGTATACTAGTTCAAAACTATCGTTGCTAGTTACATTTATTTGAATTTTATTGTCATTTAAAATAAATATATTTTGCTCTTCAATTTTAAGATGAACATCTTGTTTGTTTGTTTTTTTAGTAATTGACTCAATACAAAATATTGGTTGATGCTTTAAGTAATGCTTCGTCTTAGTATTATGAATAGTCGCTTTAATTTTAGTATTATGAATATAAATTCCTATATAATTTTCTGCATATTCTGTGGCTGCAAATAGTAAATTTTTAATCAGATCATCGTCATAATCATGTGCAATACGCACATAATCCTTAATCTCTTGCAAACTGCAAGCCATAATAGTTTTTTTTGATAATATAGTGTAATTTATATTCATAATAATATTTAATCTATTGTTTATTAATATTTTTTTGTCTTTCGCAAACTTGTCATCATGACAGCACACTCTGATGTCATCCCCGCGCAGGCGGGGATCTATAAAACGTTAGCTACAAATTCATTTTTAACAATTTTGGATTCCCGCTTCCGCGGGAATGACATCGCAGTAGAAGGTACCGAATTACAGCCTTACCCCACTCCCTTAAACTTTCGCGAACTTCATAGCGCTTGCATTAACAACATCTCCGCCAACTCTTTTCGTCGCATAGAACCTGATGAATGGCTTTTCTGTATATGGGTCGCGCAGTAAGCTTATGCCAGAGCGGTCAACAATTTTATATGCAGCTTTAAAATCACCAAATGCAATAGAGCATTTACCCTCACCAAGATTCGGCATGTTCGAGCTAACAAACACAGGAACACCAAAAATAGTTTGGTGCAGCGGGTCATTCATAGATTGTTGCCATATGAACCTTCCTGTTTTATCCTTCACGCCTTGGAAAGCAGATAAAGTTTTTCTATTCATCAAAAAGCTTGCCCTTTGCAGATGGCCTTCATCTAGCATAGATGTAAGGTTCAGGAGTGTCTCTGGAGTTGCAGATGAATCTTTATTTTTTGATAAATCAAGCGTTTCAATATCTTTGTTTTGAAGCAAACCAGTAGGTTTATTCTCGCCATCTCCATTGATGAAAGCCTCGTTTTCTAGGCGCGCAAAACTATCTGCTATTCGTTCTGCTAGCCAAGATTCAACATTGATTTCTGAGTCATCTATTAAATTTTGTGTTGCTTTTGGCTGTGCAAAAATTTCATGTGCATTGATAGTTTTCTTAATTAATTTAGAATTATTAGTATCGCCCCTAGCTTCAACTTCACCAATCCAGCCAGATGCAAACGAGCCTTGCTCTATAATCATATCAAGAGCTCTTGTTGAGATAGATTCAACGGAAGCAAGGTTTCGCATAGTAGATTTTGCCTCTATTGCAGAAATTATCTGCTTGTGTAGTTGCGGAGTAACTAATGCTCCTGCAGAGTCATTTCCTGAACTATATGATTTAGTAATTAAATCGCTTTCAATACCTTTTCTGATGAAATTATTAAAAGCTGTTTTTTGTTCCATATCGTTATTTGTGTTTATTTCTAGTGATTTCATATTATTACCTTCTAAGTTTAAATTATTGATTTTAATTATTTTTGTATTTTGTTTTTGGTTTTTTTCTATTGTTTTAATAGCAGCTTTTTTATTTGCAGGAAAAGTTACTATACTAACCTCCATTAAATCAACTGCGTCTATTAATCTAGTTCCATTTTCTTGATAATCTGATGATTTAATGGCAAACCCAATGCTAAGACCGTCAATAGCACCTTGCTTAATCAGTTCGGCTGCTTCTTTGCCATAAGCACTTGCTGTGTTAATTTCTGCCTGAATTCTTAGGCCGTAATCATCTTCCTGCAAAGACTTAATTATACCTATTGGTTTTGTAGCATCATGTTGCCATAATAGTTTCACATTGGTTGCTTCTATGTTTTTGAACGCGCCCTTGCTGATAATATCATTTTGGGAATCTTCAACATCGAAGACACTAGCATAGCCAGAAATAGTTAAATTATTGGATTTATGCGACTTAAATACATAATCCTGACTTATATAACCTTTTTGCAATATAACCTCCTTGGATTTAGTTAATTCTTTTAAAAAAATAAATTTTAAAAGAGATGTGCTAGTTTATATATTAATTTTTTCTAGCGCTAAGGGCAGAGGCAGAAAATAATTTTAGTACACAGCTAAACAAAAACAGTTAATATATTAAAAAAAATAAATTAATTTCTATTGACAGTTGTTTGAAATTAATATATAAACTTAGTTGTTAAGAATAATATAGAAATTGATGAGGTTCGTAAAAAGTCAGTAACTAATACTGGTTGCTTGAACTTAAGAATCAATTTTTAAAAGAATTTTAGTATATAGAATAGGAGGTGCAAAGAAATATTTTGACTCCTTTTATAATAGCTTTGTAATCTTCTATAGACTTTATATTAAAATAAAAGCGTCGTTTATATAAGCGGCGCTTTTTTTTTAATGGATTTTTTATTTTTTTTGTTTATACATAATGTTGTATATTAAATTAATCAAAATAAAGGATATGTAATGGGAAATTTTAATCCAAATGAACAATTAATTGTAGCTGTTTTTAATCAAAATCTAGCACATGCAGAAAAATCTTTGAGAGAGGGAGCAAAGATTAATGCAAAAAATTTTGCAGGAAAAACTCCTCTTCATTATGCGATGTATTTTGAAGATATAGACATGGTTCTGCTGCTGCTTGAGTATGGCGCCGATATGTCAGCAAAGGACAATAATAATGAAAGCCCAGTTGAATATATGTTTGATGAGTGGAATTATTCTCAAAATAAAAACCATGTAATGGGTTATGTTGCTTGTCATATAAATAAAAAATGCATGGCTCAGGAACCAGAATTAATTCTGGCAGGTGTGGCCGAAGAGCAAGCTTTTGAAGATATAAATTAATTAATTATAGTAAAATATTAGTTATAATATTATTATCTGTCTATAATCAATAAAAATATTAATCTTGGAAAGGTTTGAATTATGAAAAATAGAACAAAACCCAGTTTTTATTGGCACAATCCTATGCAGCAACCTGCTTATAATGCCTATATGCAGTCTTTATATTACAGCGATGCTATTATGCGTGCTAGTTTAGAGAAAAATGACTATCTTAATAAAAAAGATGTAAATGGCAGAACGCCTCTGCATTTAGCTGCTATTGCTAATGATGTTAAATTAACAAAAAATTTAATCAAGCAAGGTGCTAATATATATAGCTCCGATAATGAGGGTAATAATGCTGTGCATTTGGCCGCTAAATATGGAAATTCAGAAGTTGTTAATTTAATATTAGATAAAAGCAATTTAGCAAATATCACAAATTTTCAAGGGCAGTCACCTATGCATTTTGCCGCGCAAAGTGGTGCTTTAAGTACGGCTCAAGTTTTGATAAATCATGGCGCTAAAATAAATGCAGCGGATTATGAGGGCAATGTGCCTCTGCATAGTGCGGCTTTAGCTGATAATAATGATATGCTCGTTTATTTACTACAACAAAAAGCAGAAATAGAAAAGCAAAATTTTTTTGGCGAAACAGCTTTGCATGATGCGGCGCTTCGTGGTAGTTTTGGTGCTTTGAATATTTTAATAAAATTTAAAGCAAGTATTCATACAGTAAATTATTTTGAAAGCGCAGCTCTGCACCAGGCTGTTTGGAGCGGTGATGTTAATAAAATCAAACTACTTCTGCATTATGGTGCGCATATTGATGCGCAAGATATGTTCGGCAAAACTCCGCTTCATTTAGCAGCTTACAAACAAAATATTGATGCAGTGAAGTGTTTGCTTGAGCATGGCGCAGATATTAGAGTGCAAGATAATCAAGGAAAAACACCAGTAATATATGCTGCTGAAAAACAATTATTAACGAATGATTTTAGTTTGGCCTCAGCAAGAAAAAGTTATTAAAGCTATAAATACAGCAAATATTGCAGATGCAATTATTTATAATAAAAATTATAATTTTTTAGAGGCAAAGATAGGGCTTGAGGCCGAGTCTTTGGATTTAATTAGGGTAAGATGTGAGTATATAATAAACCATAGAGACTTTAACGAGGAAGAGCAGTCTAGGGTAGAGAGCTATTTATTGTCTATGAATTACTGGCTGTCTGCTTCGTATTGTGGGAATTATATATCTGACCTTTGCGCTCTTGACCAAGAAGTGCAAGAAATGCATAATAATACTAAAGACTTAGCAGGAGATGATTGTAACATAATTTAATTTTTGGGCACATCAAATTCCTTCTTTTTAAGAAACAATTTGGTTTGAAAATTAATAAACTCAGAAAATTCTATATTTGCTGCTAGCTTATTACATTTTTCAAGTATTTTTAAGTCTCTGCCAAGGTCAGCAAAGAAAAATTCAGGTTCTCCGCTTTGTTTGGTTCCTAGTATCTCGCCGCCACCGCGCAGCAACAAATCTTGTTCTGAAATATAGAATCCATCATCGCTATTTTTCATAATAGAAAGACGCTGCCTAGCATTTGCAGAAAATCTTTTTGGATTATATATTAATACGCAATATGATTGCAAACTGCCGCGACCAACCCTGCCGCGCAATTGATGAAGCCCGGCGAGGCCAAATTGCTGAGCATCTTCAATTACCATGAGGGTTGCGTCTGGCACGTCAATACCAACTTCAATAACAGTGGTTGCAAGCAAAATCATGATATCGCCATTTTTGAATGAATCCATGATTATATCCTTCTCTTTCGCCTTCATTTTGCCATGTAAAATAGCAACTTTTCCTGGGTATACTGGGTTTAAATCCTCGAATCTTGCCATTACATCTGAAAAAATAATTTCCTCATCTGCTTCCAAGCTTTTATCATTTTGATCAATCAATGGACAAACCCAGTAAATTTTTTCGCCCATCATTATTCTTCTAGCCAGCGACTCTATTATTATATCTAATTTTTTATTAGATGATACAGAAGTAATGATAGGTAATCTATTTTTAGGTTTTGTTTTGATTTGTGAAACTCCCATATCTCCAAAAACAGTCAAAGTAAGGCTTCTTGGAATAGGGGTGGCAGTCATCACCAGTACATCAGGATCTCTACCTTTATTGATGAGCTCAAGGCGTTGCTCAACGCCAAAACGATGCTGTTCGTCAATTACAATGAACCCTAAATCCTTAAACTTAACATTATCTTGAAAAAGCGCGTGAGTGCCTATTAAAATATCAACTTCACCATTCGAAAGTGCTTTCTTTATCTCTTCTTTTTCCTTTTTCTTAGTTTTTCCAGTCAGCAAAACAGTTTTAAAATCAGTGCCAGCTAAGGCTTTGGTGAAAAAATCATGATGCTGAGCGCTTAAAAGATCTGTTGGAGCCATGATAGCTACTTGTGCGCCGCTATTCATTGCATTAAGCGCCGTTAGTAATGCCACCAAAGTTTTACCAGAGCCAACATCTCCTTGCAACATGCGCATCATTTGTGTGTTTTTTTGTTGCTCTTGCTGGATTTCTGCAATAGCAGATTGTTGCCCATCTGTCAGAGTGAATCCAAGATTATCAAGCACCTCTTGCTGCATGTTAGTATTAACTTCAAATGAACGTCCTTGTTTGATATTTATTTGTTTTTTAAATTTGTTAAGTGAAACTTGGTTGGCAAATAGCTCTAAAGCTTTTAATTGATTAATAGCATATGCTATGTTTTTTTCTATTTCATTATGATTAGGGTTGGCGTTCATTAAATGTAAGTTATTGATATTACATATTAATGATTCAAAATAAATAATTTCATTTTCAAAAATATTATTTTGAGGATTGTAAGGTTTATCATTATTTTTAGAATTTTTTATAGCATTAAAGCTATTCTCCAGGATGTTTATTGCTTGAATAATATAGTCAAATAATTGCTTGTTTTTTAAGCCATAGGTAAGAGGGTATATTGGCTCCACTGAGTTTTGTAATTCTTTTTTAAAAATAAACTCTGGATGAGTTATTTGCGGCATCCCGTCATTCCATTTCACTTTTCCTGAAATAGTAATTTTTGTGCCAACTCTTAGGCGCACATAGATAAAAGATGGTATTTTATTAAAAAACACCAGTAAAATTTCGCCGCTTTCATTAGTTGCATAAATTTTAGTAGGCGCACGCCCTTTGCCTGTTAAAATATCACCAATTTTTACTTCGGCTTGTATTAAATCATCATCCTTTACTTTATTAAGAATAGGTGATAAATTATTGATATTAAATGATATTGGTCTATAAAAAACCAAATCACGAACTGACTCTATACCAATTCTTTTCAAAGCATCTTGCGTTGTTTTTTTTATGTTTATTATTCTACTTACAGGCTGAAAAAAAATATTATACATATTCATAATACAATAATTAGTTTAAATATTAGTCATATTCGTCTTGCGCGAGTGAGGTATAGCCGAAACGTGGTGATTTTTTTCGTTAGGATTTTCGATGTCACCCCCGCGAAGGCGGGGGTCCATAAAACGCTAGCAGCGAATTCTTTGCGGGAGTACCTGGATTCCCGCTTTCGCGGGAATGACAACAATGCGCCTGAATCCCTTCTCACCATATTTCATCTCACCCGCAATTCTATCATAATAAAAATTAAAAGCAAACACTCTTAGCGCTCTTTGGGCGCTATGCTATAACCTTTTGCATCTTAAAACTCTTAAATAAAGGTAATATCATTATGTTAAAAAATCTTTTTAAAAAATCATCTAAGGCAACTAACATCAAAAATCATTCATATATGGATATTCCATTTTCGCTATATAGAGAGCAGGAAAAAATTGGTGCAAGTAGCTATTCAAGCAATGCAATAGTGCATAGATGCGTCAGTTTAATTGCAAGTTCTGCATCGCATGTTCCTTGGAAAGTATATAATAAAAAAGCGTCGCAGATTGAAGAGCTTAAAAATCATCCAATTGCACGTATGCTAACTCACCCAAATAATCAAACATCAGGCGCAGATTTTTTTACCAGCTCCATTTCTAATTTATTACTAGAAGGCGATAGCTATATCTTACTATCCAAAGAAAATGATGGTTCTATTAATATGCATAATATACCAAATTCTTATATAAATCATATATATAGAGATGGTTCATTAGTAGCTTATGAATTTAATAATACCAAAACAAAAAAACAATATAAAATAGATCCCAAAACTGGTCTTAGCCAAATTTTGCATATAAAAAACTATAATCCAGCTGCGCAGGATAAAGGCTTGTCTGCATTATCTGCTGCAAGTAAAGCCATAAATTTGCATAAAAAGATTATGGATTGGAATAAAGCGCTTCTTAACAATTCATCAAGGCCAAGCGGAGCTCTTGTATTTCAGGATGGCGAAGGGCATTTAACAGACGAGCAGTTTGAAAGGCTAAAAGAACAATTTTATGATAATTTCAGTGGCTCAAATAACACAGGAAAGCCTCTGATTCTGGAAGGTGGTTTGAAATGGCAGGATACTAATAATGCAGAAAGGTTTGAAAAATTTATTGAATTGAAAGACTCAAGTGCCCGCGATATTGCGGTAGCTTTTAATGTCCCTCCTCAATTACTTGGTATCAATGGTGACAATACCTATAGTAATATGCAAGAGGCGCGCCTTGCTTTGTGGGAAGAGAATATCATCCCGCTTCTTGATAAATATTCCGATGCACTCAGCTATTGGTTCTCTGGTTGGTATGAAGAGGATATAATTATTGAATTTGATAGGGATCAAATTTCTGCCCTGACGGAGAGAAGAGAAAATTTATGGAGCAAAATATCCAATGCAAATTTTATGACGCTGAATGAAAAGAGGCAAATAATTGGTCTGCGACCAATTAGTGGCGGGGATAAAATTGATATAGAGTAACATTGTTTTAAAATAAAATATTTAACATTAAAACTCATTAATATCAATAGGTTAAAGAATGCAAGAGACGGTTAAAAAAATTCAAGGGTTTATAACAAAATTAGTAATTATATTAGAAAATGAAGTAGATGAAATAAATACAGGAGAGAAAAAAAGTGCAATTAATACCCAAAAAACTATTACAGATATCTTGAATAAACTTGTAAATTTACTGGTGCAATTAAATAAATTAAGTAAAGAAGATTATTTTAAAATCGATAATTATATCGCCGAAGAGGATGAACAAATCATTGCAAGATTCATTAGTAAAAAAGAAAGAGATAAAATCAAAAATCAATCAAGTGATGTTGATAGCTGGAATAAATAAAACTTATCATCAATATGAAAAAAGAATATAATAAAGAATTATTAGATGCAGTTCTGCGCAATGATTTTTCTAGCTTTATCGGCAAGGTGTTTCATACTATCAATCCAGGAATGAAATATCAGCATAATTGGCATATAGATTTAATAGCTGATTACCTAGAAGAGGTCAGAAAAGGGAAAATTAAGCGCCTAATCATTAACATGCCTCCTCGGGCACTTAAGTCCGTTTGTGTAAGTGTTGCTTGGCCAGCATGGATACTTGGTCAAAACCCTGAGCATAGAATTATGGCAGCAAGCTATTCTTCTGTGCTCAGTATTAAACATTCACTTGATTGTCGCTTAGTTGTTGGCAGCGATTGGTATAGCAAACTTTTTCCAAAAACAAAAATCAGCAATAAGCATAATCAAAAAAGTAAGTTTTTAACTACGGAAAATGGTTTTCGTTTTGCAACAAGTGTTGGCGGTTCTGCAACAGGTGAGGGCGGCGATATATTGATAATAGATGACCCTCATAACCCTACTCAAATTAACTCTAAAATATTCAGAAATAAAGCTATAGAATGGTTTGAGCAAACATTCGCAACTCGTTTAAATAACAAAAGCAAAGGGGCAATTGTTTTGGTTATGCAGCGCTTGCATGAAGATGATTTATCTGCGCACTTAATTTCATCAGGTGGTTGGGAATTGCTGCAAATACCAGCTCTTGCACCTGAAGATATTAATTATAGCGCTAATAACAACCAGTATAATTTTAAAAAAGGCGCTATATTAAATGCAAGAAGAGATAAAATTGAATATTTAAATAATCTTGAACAAGAAATTGGCTCGCGCAATTATGCCGCTCAATTTTTGCAAAAACCAATGCCTGCAAGTTATAGTTTACTTAAAGAGGAAGAAATAATAAATTATTCTGAATTACCAATAAAATTTGACTATTTTGTACATAGTTGGGACACAGCAATTAAAGTTTCAGAAAAAGCAGATTATACTGTTGGAACTTTTTGGGGAGTTTTGAATAATAAATATTATCTTGTTGATATGGTGCGAGACAAATTATCATACCCAGATTTAAAATATTGTATTGAACAAAATAATAAAAAATACAGCCCAAAATATTTGCTAATAGAAGATAAAGCAAGTGGACAATCTTTGATTCAGGATTTAAAATTAGCGGGTTATAATAACATCACACCCATTAAGGTCAAAATAGATAAGGTCACAAGGTTTGCATCAGTTGTTCCTTTATTTTATTCTGGTAGGGTATTATTTCCTGTTAACATGAAAAATAAACGTCAAATTATAGATGAAATCACCAATTTCCCTAATAGCTCACATGATGATATCGTAGATTCAATTAGCCAGTTTTTAAACTTTGCTAAAGAACTGAAGCCTCAAAAAACATTTAGAATTAGAAAAATATGAGATGAGGGGGCGGTGTCATGCGCGGACGAGTCCGCCAGGACGACGTGGTGATCTTTTTAGGCAAGTTCAGATGTCATTACCGCGAAGGCGGTAATCCATAGAACGTCAGCGACGAATTCTTTGAGGGGGGCTGGATTCCCGCCTTCGCGGTAATGACAATAGGGTGCGCGGGAATGAAATCATACAAGATTGCCGCGTCGCTAACGCTCCTCTCAATGACGATTATTGCCAGCCACACCTCGCATCAGTCAAGCATGGCATAATTGATTCTATAAATAAAAATATATCAACTAAATTTCAATTTTTATTCATATTTTTACAAATAATAGGTTAAGATTTATAAAAGCATAAAAAAATGATAATGACAAATCTTCAATAATATCTATTATGCTATAATTTCTAGAGGTACCTATTTATGAAAATGACGTTTGACAGATTGTATAAAATATATGAAATACTAAAAAAGGAAAGCTGGGGAGGGTATTTGTGTAATGAAATAGAGCGCCTGGATGGATTAATGCATGAATCTCAAGATAGCGCAAGTATATTTCTAAAACAACAAAATATTCTAGTTTCTTTGGAAGCGGGGAGGTTTCACCTTGGTGTGTATCCATTTGAAGGAGAAGAGGGGCTAGCACTTGCTAGAATTATTTTGCTTAATGCTCATATATTGCATATTGATAACAATATTATCAATAAAAATACTGCTGCAGCTATAGAAAAAATGCTTGAAAGTAACTTTCATGCTATACATGATAATGAGTGTAAACTAGCCAAAGCAGCTACTAGTATGAAAGACAATTATACACAAAAAGGTGTTGTAGATTATATCTTGTCAAATGGCAGGGACCTTCATCGCCTGCAATATATGGAAAAAATTCTAGAATATAGGCAGATTCCAAGTGAAGAAACCGAATCTGTTAATAATTTTATAAATCATTTTAAATTAATTAACATGGAAGTGCTAAAAGCAGTAAAACCTTTTTTTGAATTTGCTGCTATTTTTTGTGGAAATAGGGGGCTTAGTTATGAAGCTAATGCAATTTTAACATCTATTGCTTTTGAAGATGCTGGCACTGCTTTTGAATATTTAAAAAAACATGGAGATTATAAAAATGGAGCAATTTTACAAGAGGGGCTATACGGAGCAGATATTAATGAAATATCGCTGCTTAATTTAAGCGAGGAAGATTTAGCAAGTTGGCGTGGTTTTAATAAGGACTTGGACTCCAGAATGATGAAATATTTCTTCATGGCTGATAAACTAAATCAAGAGATAGATATAAATGAAATAAAAGAAGATGAGTTGAGCGTAAATGCAAGATATGCGTGCATTGCAATTGAAGCGATGAATAAATTTGACATTGGCATAAAATCTAATAAATATAAATCTCAAACAAGCTCTGTATTCGCACCGGATGCAGGTGATTATATAAATGAAAAAATTTACCTCAAAGCTTTGTGCAAGCAAAATAATATGGTCTATACCGAGCATAGTATTGTGCCTGATTCAAAATATCCTTATAATCGTATTTTTATTGATGATTTATATGAAAAAGTACTTGATAGCAGAAAGAAAAGTGATAATTTGCCAGATATTAATATTCAGCTAGAAGACGCAGATTTAGTTTTTAAAAAAATACAACCAGGCGACCCTAAAACTCTTTTTATCGATGCGATAATTGACTGTAAACAAAAATATTTTACAACTAGAGAAGATATTGAAAGAGCTGATAGCATGAGACAATCAATGTTTAGAGAAAATATTGGCTATTTTACGCTTTCTAAACAAAAAGAGATTAAAGCAGCTTTTTTTATCTGGGTTGGCCTTGACGCAGACCAAAATGAAGTTTTGGTGTTGGATAAATATTTAGGAGATATAGATGTGGCAGGCATATATACAAAATTAATATTAAAGCCTTTATTTGAATATGTTCAAGAAGGTGGTGCTGATAACAGCAATTTCAAAAGTTTTTATATTAATTCTTCTTTTTGCTATATATCATGTACAGGAGTAGAAATAAGAGCAAAAAATTACCCAAGATATAATTATGATGATCAATATATTAAGCTTGAAGGCGATAATATAAATGCTGCATACGGCGCTATTATGGACCTTTCTGAGGATTATATTAATTATAATGATTATTTTTCTAGTAATACTATGTTTTTAAAAAGTTGGTTTTATAGTTTGCTTGCAAGTAATAACATAAATTATAATGATAGTTACTTTATTAAAAACTCAATAGAACCAAATTTAGCAGTGATATATAAATTGATCTTAGAGCAAGAAATGAGTACTGAGGAACTATTTGATAGCATTAATAAATCAGAATTACCAACAAAATTAGTTTCTATAAGATTTTGTAAAGTTATGGAAAATAGCAACACTACTATGAAAATATTACATGAGTACGATTCAGGTTCTGATTCCACAATAGACGATGGGTTAGATGGTGGAGACCAGATAGATGCTTTTGATGATGTGGAGTTGATGGGCTGATATCAAGAGTAGATAAGCTTAAGCTATGCGCGGGAGAGTGGCAACAATCGTCATCACGAGGAGCTCGAGAGAGCGACGTGGTGATCTTTTTCATTGTAGTTCTTTCTTTAAGAGATTGCCACGCTAAAGCTCGCAATGACAATAACCGTCATCACGAGCGAGGCATTGCCGAAGCGTGGTGATCTTTTTCGGGTGGAATTCTTTCTTACGAGATTGCCACGTCGCTGACGCTCCTCGCAATGACTTTTATCGTCTAAAACTACAAGCTCAGTTTTGCTCCTATTAAGCCAACTGTTCCTTGAGTTGTTCTCTTTTTGAAGTCGTTACGTGGATCAAATTCTGGTCTGCCCTTTGCAGTGAAGTGAGTAATTTCAGCATAAGTTTGTAGTCCAGGTGCTAGCTGATAGCTTGTTCCTAGAGTAACTGCATCAACTGTATTTTTGAATTGGTAAGACTTGAAGTAATCTGCAGATACTTTAAACGGTCCTTGTTTGTATGCAAGTCCTGCTGTGTAGTATTCTGTTTTTTGACCTGTTGTGTGGTAAATCTTAGAAGTCAAGCTTTTACCAAGCGAGCCATAAGAACCTGCAACAGAATAATTGCCAACATTCAAGATTGCACCAATATTAAATGTGTTTAGATCCTTCAATTCGTATGTTTTAACTGTAGTTGTTTTGCTAGGGTCTGTAGCAGTAGGAGTTTTTATCAATGCTGTTGCTTTACCAGCTGATTTTGCGTACTCACCTGTAAAAGCAAGTTTTAAATCAACTCCATCAGAGATGTTTTGTTCTAGGGTAATGCCATAACCTATAGCATCTTTAACTGTGCGGTCGATCTTCAGTGAGTCAATTTGTCCAGCGATTCCAGGTATCGTGAATCTGTAATCACTTACATCCTTAACATCACACTGGTTCGCATCTTTGCTTATTTTGTCTGCGGCTGTGTTGCTTGAATCTGGTGTATAGCCAACGCCAATTTGTACTTTTGTAGTGTCTGTAAGTTCAAATTTTGGTGTGTAGTAAGAAATGCTTCTTGGTGGCTCTGAACTATATGATTTGCTATCTAGATTTGTACCTAGCTTGTCGCCCAAGAAAAAATCTGCTGATTTTGCAAAGTCTATACCTGATTTTTTGCCATGGTTCATATAGCTTGAGTCAAGATTTGCGTAATTACCCCAGTTGCCAGATCCTGCTGTGATTGATCCTGCAGTTTCGCTCATTTTTGCTGCTGGTGAAATTGGAGCTCCCATTTCAACTCTACCAAAGCTGCTTTCTATGTATACATGAGATCCATTATATGAAGCGCCACCTTTTCTTTTAGAGGTTGGTACTAATACTATTCTTGCACCATATTTAACATCTTCTAACTCTTTGTACATTTCTGCAGTAAAAGCTGTATCGTTGTAAAAAGCAAAGCCTTTTCTGTGGCTTGAAAGGTTTTTATCGTCGCCTTTTAGTTTTGTTTGGTTTCTGATGCCAGCTTGAAAATGCGCATATGCATTTAATTTTAAGTTCACATCACCATTACCAAGAGTAACATCAACTGCATTTGCAGAAGTTGCGCTTAGTGCAAGTAGGCTAGTGGTTACTAAGAGTGTTTTTTTTAATTTATTCATGGGGTTTATTCCTTTTATAATTATAAAGTTTACATTTTAAGTTAAACAATCGCTATCGATTTTTTAATTTACCATAAGTACAACTCAAACTCCTATTGACATATAACTTATGGTTAAAAGCGAAGTTTAACTACATATATCACAGCATTTACATTTATGTCAAATAATATTTTTGTTTGAAATAAATTTTTTATTTTTTTGCTGAGTAATTGTGATATTTTTAACACAATAACTATATTTTTTTATATTTTTTCATTTTAGCTCTTGAAATATGAATCAATAATTTGTATCATTACGGGAGTTAAAATTTTGTGCAGTAATAATTAATATATTTATGTCTATAATGTCAGATAGCTGGATTATACAAAAATCTAGCGAAGAAAATATGATATCGCCCTTTACAGAAAGGCAGATAAAAAACGAAAATGAGAAGAAGATCATTTCTTATGGGGTGTCTTCCTATGGTTATGACGCAAGGGTAGCGGATGAATTTAAAATATTTACCAATATCAATACAACAACTGTTGACCCTAAAAATTTTGATGAGGATAATTTAGTAAGCAAAAAGACTGATGTTTGCGTTATTCCACCAAATAGTTTTGTGCTTGCTAGAACTGTTGAATATTTTAAAATACCAGAAGATGTTTTGGTTGTTTGCGTTGGAAAGTCAACATACGCAAGATGCGGCATAATAGTAAATGTAACGCCACTTGAGCCTGGCTGGGAAGGGCATGTTACGCTTGAATTTTCTAATACTACACCGCTGCCTGCAAAAATATATGCAGGAGAGGGGGCTTGTCAGTTCTTGTTTTTTAAAGGGGATAAGAAATGCATAACTAGCTATGCAGACAGGTCTGGTAAATATATGGGGCAAACAGGTGTTACGCTTCCAAAAACTTAAAATATAAAATAAACGGGTAGCTCGAATTAACTTAGGCTTATTCTTAAGAGGCCTGTGATATTTTCAATAATAATAAAAAACAAAAGAGGAAAATTATGACAGATAACGAACAACAAAATTCACCGCATATTGCAGTGGTTTCACAATATATAAAAGATTTATCATTCGAAAACCCTGGCGCTCCAGAGAGCTTGGCTAAACTTGAAAAAGCTCCAGAAATAGATCTTTCTTTAGATTTGAATGTTAAAAATTTATCAGAAGAAAATCATTATGAAGTAGAACTTACAATTAGTGCAAAAGCTAATTATGACGGCAAGGCATTGTTTTTAGTCGATTTAAATTACGCTGGCATTTTCAATTTACTAAACATACCGCAAGAGCAACTTCAAATGCTACTTGCTGTGCATTGTCCATCTATAATTTTTCCTTATGCAAGAAAAATTATAGCAGATGTTACTCAAGATGGAGGCATGCAACCATTAATGATAGACCCGGTAGATTTTGGTGTTTTATATAGTAAAAAAATGATGGAAGCCCAGGCAGCTGCAGAAAGCTCAGGTAAGCAGCCAAATTAATTTTTCTAGCGATGTTGCTTGTTAGCATGCGTAAAAAAATATACTAGTTAGTAATACTAGAAAGAATAGTATTATTTATGCTGCTGACATGGTAGTTGGTTCTGATAATTTTAAAGATGATCTTATGGAAAAAATTTTGGTGGAAGATAAAATAGCACGTAAATTGCCTGCTAATATACAGGCAGAACAAATGTTGATTGGTGCAGTAATTATTAACCCCAATTTGTTAGAGCAAGTAAATGAATTTTTGAGGCCAGAACATTTTTTTGAAAAACTACATCAAAAGATTTATTCTTCTATAGAAATTTTATCAGAGAAAGGGATAACTCCATCTGCAATAACTCTAAGATCTATGCTAGACAAAGAGCAGCTTTACGATGAGGCTGGCGGTAATGAATATATTATTAAATTGACTACTATTGCCATGGTAGTCATTAATCCAAAAGATTACGGAAAAATTATATATGATCTTGCCATAAAACGTAACTTAATTGCAATAGGCGAAGATATTGTAAATCAAGCTTATGATGCAACTATTGAAGAAGAGGCAACAGATCAACTTGAAGAGGCAGAAGCTAAATTATACAAACTAGCAAGTGAAGGATTGAATGAACGAAGCTTTGTTGCAATGAGCGAAACGGTTAATGAATCACTTGATAGCATCAATCGCGCTATGAAAAATCAGGATCATGTGACTGGTATTTCAACCGGTCTTATTGACCTTGACCACAAGCTTTCTGGTTTTCAAAATTCAGATTTAGTTATTATTGCAGGGCGCCCTTCGATGGGTAAAACAGCTTTTGCAATTAATTTTGCTTTCAATGCTTGCAAAGCTCTTGCAAAAAAAGCAAAAGGAGATGAGAAACCTGCTTCAGTTGGTTTCTTTTCTTTAGAAATGTCTGCAGAGCAGTTAGCTAGCAGGCTTCTTTCAATGATGGCTAGGGTTGACTCTACGTGCCTGCGAAGCGGCAAAGTTAATGAAGAACATTATAATGACTTGAGAAAAGCGGCTTCAGAATTAGCGCAAATGCCATTTTTTATAGATGATACACCAGCATTATCTATTGCAGCTGTGCGAGCAAGGGCCAGAAAACTAAAAAGAAAGCATAATTTAGGCATAATATTTGTGGATTATTTACAGTTATTGCGAGGTAGTGCTAAATCAGATAATAGGGTGCTCGAGATTAGTGAAATCACGCAAGGCCTAAAGGCAATTGCTAAAGAATTAAATATTCCTGTAATAGCACTTTCCCAATTATCTAGGGCAGTTGAGCAAAGAGAAGATAAGAAACCTATGCTTTCAGATTTACGTGAATCTGGCTCTATTGAACAAGATGCAGATCTTGTGATGTTTTTGTATAGAGAAGAGTATTATTTAAAAAGAAAGGAGCCGAAACCTGGCGACCCGAAATATTCTGAATGGCAACAAGAGCTTGATAAAGTGCATAATGTGGCGGAGATTTTGGTTGCAAAACATAGAAATGGTTCAGTTGGTAATGTACAGCTTCATTATGTAGATAAATTCTCTTCTATTAGTAATTTAGATAAAAGTCATGGTTAAGTAATATGATAACACCTGTAATATTTGGAATTTTAGGAGAAGAGCTGAGCAAACAAGAGGTAGCATTCTTTCAAGAGTCAAACCCTGCAGGTTTTATTTTGTTTTCTAGGAATATTAAATCTCGGCAGCAATTACAAAAATTAACTACGCATTTAAAAAGCCTTTTCAAAGATAGAAAAGTACCAATTTTTGTAGATCAAGAAGGGGGCAGAGTTGCTAGGATAAAACCACCGGTGTCTGCCAAAAACTTTCCAGCAGCTTCATATTTTTCTAGCCTATATAAAGAAGATAAAAAAACAGCAAAATGTGAAGTACGGCAAAATTATTTTGAATTAATGAGCGAGTTAAACTCTCTTGGAGTTGATTCACCATGCGCGCCAGTTTGTGATATTTATCATGAAGGAGCTGATAATATTGTGGGTGATAGAAGTTTTGGTTCCGATGAAAATCAAGTTGTTGACTTGGCAAAAAGTGCAATATCAGGCATAACAGATGCGCAAGGGATTGCTATAATAAAACATATACCAGGGCATGGCAGGGCTATGGTAGATAGTCATTTGGATTTACCGGTTATCACAGAGTCAATAGATGTACTTGAGGCAACTGATTTTTCTGTGTTTAAAGAGCTTGCATCAGAGAATTGCTGGGGCATGGTTGCTCATATTATCTACAAAGAGCTTGATGCAGAAAATCCTGTAACAATCTCAAAAAAAGCTGTTAATTACATAAGAACAGATTTGGGTTTTTCAAATACATTAACAACAGATGATATATGTATGTATGCTATGCATGGGGAAATAGGTCAGCAACATTTAATCTTGACTAAAGCGCTAGAATTAATAAAATTAGAGCAAAATTGGCGAAAAGATTATGCAAAAAAATTAAAAAATTTATTTGGTATGGAAATTTTTCAACTAGATGAAACAATTATTCAAGACATGCTTCAAAAAAAATTGAAAGAAATAGAACCTTATTTTCTTGATAATTTAGCAAAAACCTCTAAAATGGCTTTGGATGCCGGAATAGATCTAGTTATGCATTGCAGCGGAAAGATGGATGAAATGCAGACCATTTATAATAAATTAAAATAAGGAGATTAAATATGACATATTGCGACCAATCAAATCAAGAAAAACACCCATTTGAATTACCAGAACTGCCTTTTGAAAAAGGTGCTTTTGAACCGCTATTTTCAGCAGCAACTTTTGACTATCATCATGGTAAGCACCATAATGCATATGTAGTGAATTTGAATAAAATTATAGAAGAAAATCATGATTTTGCAGGTAGTAGTTTAGAAGAGTTGATGGAAAGATGCAAAAATGATAATCCAGGAATATATAATAATGCTGCTCAAGTTTGGAATCATAGTTTTTTTTGGCATTCTATAAAACCAAATGGTGGCGGGGCTCCAATTGGAAATATTGCAGCTGAAATAGAAAAAGATTTTGGTTCATATGAAAATTTCAAAAAAGAATTCAAGAATGCAGGTCTAACACAATTTGGTAGCGGATGGGTCTGGCTTGTATATAATTCCAATAGTATGAAGCTTGAAATTATAAAAACCAGTAATGCAGAAGCTCCACTTTCTGATAATTTAAACCCACTCCTTGCTTGCGATGTTTGGGAGCATGCATATTATATTGACTATAAAAATAGTAGGCCTGATTATTTAGATAATTATATTAATAAAATGATCAATTGGGATTTTGCAGAGATGCACTTAAATAGAGCTAGAATGTAAGATATAAATGAATAATTTTTTTTATAAACTATTTTGCTTAACTTTGTTAATTGTGCATTGTTGCTTTGCAAACGATGAGGTCGTAGATATAAGTTCAAAAGAACTGATTATTGATAGGCAAAAAGAAATTGCCACTTACAAAAAAGAAGTTGTAGTACTATTTGATGATATTAAGCTTTATAGTGATAAATTAATCATATATTACAGCAATAACCAGCAAGCAAAATCTGTTGATAAAATAATTATACCTGGTAAAGTAAAGGCCGTTAAAAATTGTGGTGAAATTGTTGTAGTGTCGGACAGGGGCGAGTATAACAACAAAAGTAAATTACTAAAATTATTAGGTAATGTGAAGATATTAAAAGGCGGTAGCTATGCATTTGCAGATGAGGTTACATACAAAGTTAAAATAAAATATAAAAAAGATGCAAAATAGTTTAGTAGTTAAAAATATATCAAAATCATATAATAAAAAGCCTGTCTTGCGCGATATTAATTGTCATTTTGAGCAGGGTGAAGCGGTAGGTATTTTTGGTCCAAATGGTGCTGGTAAAACCACTTTATTTAGTATAATTATTGGTCTTGTAAAGTGTGACTTAGGCGAGCTTGAGTTGAATAATCAAAATATAACAAACCTACCAATGTATTTAAGGTCTCGTCTTGGAATTGGTTATTTGCCACAAGAGTCATCAATCTTTCGTGGACTTAGTGTCGAAGATAATATAAAGGCTATTCTGGAGATTAATTATACAAACAAAGAAAAGATCGAAGAAAAGTGTAGCTCACTAATGCAGGAATTTTCAATAGAGCATTTAAAAAATTCAATGTCCACCACTTTGTCTGGCGGTGAAAGAAGAAGGCTAGAAATAGCAAGGGCGCTTGCAACAAATCCTAAATTTATCCTTCTAGATGAGCCTCTAGCGGGGATAGACCCGATTGCTGTTCGTGATATTAAGGAATTAGTTGCTAAATTAACACAAAAAAATATTGGAGTAATCATTACGGACCACAATGTAAGAGATACACTCGATATTATAGACAGGGCTTATATTGTATTTGACGGAAATATCTTAAAAGAAGGAACTCCTAAAGAAATTGCCGATTGCACAGAGGTTAGAGAGGTTTATTTGGGAAATTCTTTTTTAGATAGTTAGTATAATGTGGAATAATTTATGAATGACAAAAATAAATTAGCATTGTCTGTTCTGGCATTATTTTCCAGCATGCTGCTGCTTAGTTTTGCTTCTGTGCCAATATATAATTTATTTTGTAAGGCGACTGGTTTTGCGGGCACAACCCAGAGGGCAAAGGCATATACTCATACAAAGAAAGGAACAAAAAAAATTACGGTTCAGTTTGACTCTAATGTAGATCCTAACTTGCCTTGGATTTTTATACCAAAACATAGGCAAGTTGATGTGATCACGGGCCAAAACACTCTGGTGTTTTATGAATCTGAAAATGTTAGTGACAAAGATATAATAGGTACATCTGTTTATAATGTCACCCCGCAAAAGGCGGGAAAGTATTTTGTAAAAGTGCATTGCTTTTGTTTTGAGGAGCAGCTCTTAAAAGCTCGTCAAAAGATTCTGATGCCTGTGACTTTTTTCATAGATCCTGATATAGAAAACGACCCCGAGATGGAAGATGTTAATAGCATCACTTTATCTTATAGTTTTTATAAAGTCAGGGATGATGAGTGATTTTCTTAAATATTTGCAGTAGCAGAAGATTTTGACTTATATCTTTTGGTAAACTGTTTGTCTAGCAATTCAACCATTTTCTTGTCTCTAATTTTGCTAGATTTTCGGCCAGTAACAACACCGACTAGGCTTTTATGCCCTCTTGTTGCTGTAGTAATTAAGTTACACCCGGCAGGTGTGTGGTATCCTGTTTTTAACCCTTCTGCGCCTGGGTAGTTTGCAACAACTCTGTTATGGCCTTTTATTAATTTGCCCTTAAATTTAAATTCAGTTTTTTTGAATAGATGATAATATTGTGGAAAATCTCTTTTAATAGCAATTGCAAGTTTTGCCATATCAACAGCTGTTGTAACTTGTTTTGGGTCATGCCATCCAGAAGCATTAGTAAAGTTTGTACCTTTCATGCCAAGTTGGTTTGCTCTTATGGTCATTAATCTAGCAAATTTTTTCTCAGAGCCTGCTATGTTTTCAGCAACTACTCTTGCCACATCATTTGCTGATTTTATGATGAGAGCATGGATTGAATCATTGGCAGAGATTGTACTGCCGGCTTTTAAAAATAATTTAGAAGGTCTTGCCTTCGTTGCATATTTGGACACTTTGAGTTTACTATGTTTACTGAATTTACCAGATTCAATACTTTCAAACATTAAATATAAAGTCATCACCTTTGTAAGTGAAGCCGGATATATTTTTTTCTTGGCATTTCTTGAGTGCAAAATTTTTCCAGACTTGCCATCTACTATAAGACTTGTTTTAGTGGGTGAGTAGCTTGCTTTTTTTCTTTTATGTTTAGCCGCAAAGGTGGTTGTGTTTATTGCAAGGGTAGCAGTAAATATACAAAAAAATATAATATAATGTTTAAATTTTTTATACATTTAATAACCAGAGCCCAATTGAATGTTTTTATTTATTGCATAAATACTTATCTTATGCCTATCATCTTATAGTAACATGATTTTTAGCAAAAAAACAAGCTAAATAATAGATTTTTTGTATATGTTAATAAAAATAAAAGCAACTGTTGCTTTTTGTTAACAAAAAAAATGCATAATTTATGCTTTAATGCTTGTAAAATGAATAGTGTGCGTGTAGAATTATCTTGTAATTTTAATATTAATCTTTTAAAAAAGCATATTTATAAAATGAAGATTGAAAAGAAAAATAGGCCGATGTCCCCACATTTGACAATTTATAAGCCTCAAATTAGTTCGGTTTTATCTATCGGGCATCGCATTAGTGGGGCAGGGTTGTTTGTTGCGCTGTTTATGCTGAGCTTGTGGTTTATATGCTTTGGTTTTAGCGGTGGTGATGTAGAGCATTTTGTATTTTTTGATTGTTTTATCGTAAAAATAATATTATATATTGCGTCTTATGGATATTTTTATCATTTTTGCATGGGTGTAAGACATCTTTTCTGGGATGCAGGATATGGTTTCGAGATAAAAGATGTGCACATGAGTGGAATAGTTGCAATAATAATTTCAATATTAATGACCGCATTATTTTGGGTGTTAATAACATAACAAAGCAGAGGAAATAAATATGCATCAGCAGAAAAATATAATATCTCAAAATAAAGCAGCTGGCCACGGCGCAGACCATTGGTGGCAGCAAAAAACAACTGCTGTAATTTTACTTTTAATAACCGCTTTCATGTTTAGCCTAGCGCATGATATTGGAAAAGTGAGCAGCAAGAACGAATTAATTGCTTTGTTAAAAGCCCCTCATAACATATTGTTTTTTACAGTTTTTGTTGGAGTCTCTTTTTGGCACGCAGCACTTGGCATGCAAGTTATTATTGAAGATTATATTCATTGCAAGCCGATGAAAATCTTGCTTATATTGCTTATGCAGTTAATTGCTTTTTTTACAGTTGTCGCTTTTATTGTAGCAGCTTTTTACTTAATGAATATATAGAATAAATAAATTTATGACAGAATCATATAAAACTATAACTCATGAATTTGACGTGGTAGTAGTTGGCGCAGGAGGTGCAGGCCTTCGGGCCACTTTTGGTATGGCAGAGGCTGGACTAAATACGGCTTGTATTAGCAAAGTGTTCCCAACTAGAAGTCACACGGTTGCAGCGCAGGGAGGAATCAGCGCCGCTCTTGGCAATATGGGAGCTGACGATTGGCGCTGGCATATGTATGATACTGTAAAAGGTTCGGACTGGCTGGGCGACCAAGATGCAATTGCATATATGTGCAAAAATGCTGCGCAATCTGTTATAGAGCTAGAGCATTACGGTGTCCCTTTTTCGCGTAATAAAGAGGGTAAAATTTATCAAAGACCTTTTGGTGGGATGACCACTGAGTATGGCAAAGGTAAGGCTGCACAAAGAACATGCGCGGCTGCTGACAGGACTGGTCATGCAATTTTGCATACATTATATCAACAGGCCTTGAAGCATAATGCAAAATTCTTTATAGAATATTTTGCAACAGATCTGATTATGGAAGATGGTGTTTGCAAGGGTGTTATGGCGTGGAATTTAGATGATGGGTCGCTTCATATTTTTCGTGCTCACAAAGTTGTCTTGGCAACTGGTGGGTATGGAAGAGCTTATTTTTCTGCTACTTCTGCCCATACATGCACAGGCGATGGCGGAGGGATGTGTGCCCGGGCTGGGCTGCCTTTACAGGATATGGAATTTGTTCAGTTTCACCCAACAGGGGTTTACGGGGCTGGCTGCTTAATTACTGAAGGCGCTAGAGGCGAGGGTGGATATTTGGTTAATTCTGAAGGTGAGCGTTTTATGGAGCGCTATGCACCATCGGCAAAAGACTTAGCTTCGCGGGATGTAGTGAGTCGCTCTATGACTATGGAAATTAGAGAGGGGCGCGGTGTTGGCAAAGATGCTGACCATGTATATTTACATCTTGATCATTTACCTCCTGAAGTTTTAGGAAAAAGACTGCCTGGTATTTCAGAAACTGCTAAAATTTTTGCAGGAGTCGATGTTAATAAACAGCCAATACCTGTTATTCCAACAGTGCATTATAATATGGGCGGTGTTCCAACCAATGTTCATACGGAGGTTATAACAATAAAGGATGGCGAAGAGCAGGTTGTTGAAGGATTGATGGCAATCGGTGAGGCAGGTTGCGTTTCTGTACACGGAGCAAACAGGCTTGGCTCAAATTCATTACTAGACCTTGTTGTGTTTGGCAGAGCTGCTGCACATAGAGCTGCAGAGACTGTAGCAAAAAATATGCCTCATTCAAAATTAAATGAATCTACTACTGATAAAATCATAGAATCATTTAATAATATTAGGCATGCAGATGGCGATATTTCTGTGGCAGATTTGCGTCTTAAGATGCAAAAAACTATGCAAAAATATGCGGCAGTGTTCCGCAGTGAAGAGAGTTTGAAAGAGGGCGTAGAGCTTATAGATAAAATTCGGGCAGATTATAAAAACATTAAAGTTGTTGATAAATCAATGATTTGGAATAGTGATTTGGTGGAGGCTTTGGAACTTGGCAATTTACTCGATCAAGCGGTGCTTACAATGCATGCTGCTTATAACAGAAAGGAAAGCAGGGGTGCGCATGCGCGTGAGGATTATCCAGAGCGAGACGATGAAAATTGGATGAAACATTCAATGCTTTGGATTGCAAAAAATGGGTCTGTATTAATCAATTATAAGAAAGTTAATTTAGAAACAAATACAAAAGAAGTGGACTCTGTTGCTCCAGTAAAAAGAGTGTATTAAATAAGAGGAAATTATGGCAGAATTAAGATTACCACCAAATTCAAGAGTAAAAGAAGGGCAATTTTATGCAGCTTTAGACTCGGTTGAGTCGTCTAAAAAACTTCGAATATATCGCTATAATCCAGATTCTGGAGACAACCCAAGAATGGATAGCTATGAGATTGATATAGACGATTGCGGACCAATGGTTCTTGATGCGTTAATTAAAATTAAGAATGAAATTGATCCAACATTGACATTTAGGCGTTCATGCAGAGAAGGAATATGTGGTAGCTGCGCAATGAATATAGATGGAACTAATACCCTTGCATGCATAAAACCAATAGATGAAATTAAGGGTGATGTTAAAATTTATCCACTACCGCACATGGAAGTTGTGAAGGATTTGGTTCCGGATATGACGCATTTTTATAAACAATATGAGTCAATTAAGCCATGGATTCAAACCAATGAAGAGCTGCCTAAAGATCAAGAAAGGTTGCAATCAGAAGAGGAAAGAGAAAAGCTGGATGGTTTGTATGAATGCATTTTATGCGCATGCTGCTCTACCTCTTGCCCTAGTTATTGGTGGAATGGCAATAAATATCTTGGTCCAGCTATTTTGTTGCAAGCATATAGATGGATTGCAGACTCACGCGACGATGCAGATTCTGAAAGATTGGAAGATTTAGAGGATCCATTTAAGTTATATCGTTGCCATACGATCATGAATTGCACAAAAACATGTCCAAAAGGCCTGAATCCTGCAAAAGCTATTGCAGAAATTAAGAAAAAAATGATATAATTATTTTTTAATTAGGTTTTTAGGTAATTTTGAGATGAATTTAAATAAAATATATGTATATATAGTAGGTTTTTTGTTATTTAACACTGCGCATATAACGCTTGCAGATAAAGTGCATACTCGCCAAAACAAGCATCCACTTACATACCTTATGGATAATCTCGTAATAGATGTAATGTTTTGGGGTGGTTATTATACTGTAGGGTTTTTTGCTACTCTGTTGTTTTTGTGCGTTTTCAAAAGGATGCGAGTGGTAATATTTGGCTTTTTTATAGCATTATTTTTCTTATTCCTGTGTATGTTTGTGATTGAAGCGGTAATAGATTTTAGATTATTGCCAATAGAAAAATATTAAGCATATTCTAAAATATTATTTTGTGTTAAAATAAGCACAAAAGCATAAAAATAATATAGCTTTTTCAATTATAGCTTTATAATCTTTCTCAATTTCAGGTATAATATTATT
>JAHDEH010000015.1:14526-29292 GCA_020628955.1 Alphaproteobacteria bacterium | reverse complement strand
TCATTTTGCAAAAAATGAAAGACACAGCTGAAAGTTTTCTAGGCGAACCAGTTAGCAAGGCGGTTATTACTGTTCCTGCATATTTTAATGACGCACAGAGACAGGCAACAAAGGATGCTGGTAAAATCGCGGGACTTGAAGTTTTAAGAATAATCAACGAACCAACAGCTGCAGCGCTTGCATATGGCCTAGATAAACAAGAAAATAAAACAATTGCTGTATACGATCTTGGTGGTGGTACTTTTGATGTATCTGTACTAGAAATTGGTGATGGTGTTTTTGAAGTAAAATCTACTAATGGCGATACTTTCCTAGGTGGTGAAGATTTTGATATGAAGATTTTAGATTTCTTGATTGAAGAATTCAAAAATGAAACTTCTGTAGATCTTAAAAAAGATCCGCTAGCTCTGCAGCGCCTAAAAGAGGCGGCGGAAAAAGCAAAAAAAGAATTATCTAGTGCGCAATCAACTGATATTAATCTGCCTTATATCACGGCAGATGCATCTGGCCCTAAACATATGAATATCAAGCTAACTAGAGCTAAGCTTGAATCTTTGGTTATGGATTTAATTGACAGAAGTATTAAGCCATGTGAAAAAGCATTAAAAGATGCTGGTTTAAAAGCTAGTGACATAGATGATGTTATCTTGGTTGGTGGTATGACAAGAATGCCAAAAGTAATTGAGCGTGTAAAAGAATTTTTTGGAAAAGAGCCTCACAAAGGTGTAAACCCAGATGAAGTTGTGGCAAGAGGAGCTGCGGTTCAAGGCGGTGTTTTGCAAGGTGATGTTAAAGACGTATTGCTACTAGACGTTACTCCACTTTCGCTTGGTATTGAAACACTTGGCGGAGTATTTACAAGATTAATAGACAGAAATACAACAATTCCAGCCAAAAAGAGTCAGGTCTTTTCTACTGCAGAAGATAATCAGCCTTCTGTAACCATCAGAGTATTCCAGGGGGAACGTGAACTTGCTGCTCATAACAAACTACTTGGCCAGTTCAATCTTGATGGAATCCCTCCTGCTCAGCGAGGAATGCCGCAAATTGAAGTGTCATTCGACATCGATGCAAACGGTATTGTTCATGTTTCCGCTAAAGATAAAGCAAGCGGCAAGGAGCAAAAAGTTACTATTCAAGCTTCTGGCGGGCTCAAGGATGAAGAAATAGAACAAATGGTTAAAGATGCAGAGCAAAATGCTGAAGAAGATAAGCAAAGAAAAGAAGCAATTGAGGTTAAAAATCAAGCTGATGCTCTTGTTTACTCTACAGAAAAAACTTTAAAAGAAAATGGCGATAAAGTTCCTGCTGAAGATAAACAAGCGATTGAATTTGCTCTTGAAGATCTTAAAAAGACTCTAGAGAGCGACGCTGAAAATCATGCGTTAATTAAAGAAAAAACAGAAAAATTATCTGAAGCAGCCATGAAAATGGGCCAGGCAATGTATGGAGATCAGCAAGGTGGAGGCGAAGCGCCAAATGCTGAAGATTTCATGAATGCAGCAGGTGCAAATGCAGGTGCGGCTGGAGCAGCTAGCCCAGCTGATGAGAAAGTTGTTGATGGTGAATTTAAAGATGTAAGCGAGAATAAATAATAATTATTTTTCTAGAAAATGAGCCTCTTATTATTTTAAGTTAAATTTAATAATAAGGGGCCGTGTCTTTAATATAAAACGACATTAAAATAATAAAACATTATTGCTAAAGCGGCGCTTAAACTGAGTGCAATATTTTAATTTAACAAAAAGTAACTTTTAAAAAACATATGTCTAATCAAGATTATTATAAAACTCTGGGTATTTCAAAAGGAGCATCTGCATCTGAAGTTAAAAAAGCCTTCTTAAAACAAGCAAAACAATATCATCCAGATAAAAATTCTGGCGATGCGAATGCAGAACAAAAATTCAAAGAAATTAATGAAGCATATGAAATTTTAAAAGACGATCAAAAACGAGCGGCCTATGACCAAATGGGTCATAGTGCATTCCAACAAGCTGGAGGCGCTAGCGCTGGCGGATTTAATGGTGGAAGGCGGGGTGGCCACCCAGGCATGGATCCAAATGATATATTTGGCGATTTTTTTTCTGACTTTATGGGTGGAGGGCGCAGAAGCCGCAATAGCGGTGGTAGCGCAAAAGGTGCGGATTTAAAATATGATTTATCAATAACCCTAGAAGAGGCATTCACTGGTCTTGATAAGAAAATTAATTTTACAACAGAAGTGCGCTGCTCGCCATGCAGTGGGCGCGGCGCAAAAAATCCAAATTCAGTAATGACTTGCGGCACTTGTGGTGGCGCTGGTGCGGTTCGTATGCAGCAAGGTTTTTTTGCAGTAGAGCAAACATGTAGAGCATGCGGAGGAGCTGGTCAAACAATAAAAGATCCTTGTGGTGATTGCAGTGGAACAGGTCGTCAGACAAAACAAAAGAGCTTAATTGTAAATATTCCGGCAGGAGTTGAAGATGGTGTAAGAATAAGAGTTGCAGGCGAAGGAGAGTCTGGCTATCGCGGCGGTCCTGGCGGAGATCTTTACGTTTTCATAAACATCAAACAACATGATATTTATCAAGTCGAAGGATCAAATATACATTGTAAATTACCATTAAGCTTTACGACTGCCGCACTTGGCGGAGAAGTTGAGGTGCCTACAATTGATGGGGCAACAGTAAGCCTAACAATTCCAGCAGGTACAGAAACTGGTGACAAATTGCGCTTGCGCGGCAAAGGAATGTCGAAGATAAGGTCAACAATGCGCGGCGACATGTATACGCATGCGTACATACAGACCCCTAAAAATCTTTCACAAAAACAAAAAGATTTGTTACAAGAGCTTGATAAAGAATTGGGTTCACTGGATAGCGGTAATTATAAAGATAACGGATTTTTTGCCAAAATGCGAAATATTTGGAGCTGAATTTCCTGGTTCCAGAAGTTAAGAAATTGCGTGATATAACCAAAAAAATGTGCAGGGAGAGACTTGCAAAATAAATATTTAAATAGTAATTCAGCATAAGTAATATTATTTTATTTTAAAAATTTACATCTTGACAAAGCGCTCAATAAAACGTAAGAATGCTACTTATGTATTTTTTATAAATTAATAATTTAAATCATGTCATTTCTAGAAGAGTTTAAAAAACGTGGATATTTCCATCAATGCACTGGTGAAGAAGGACTAGGGACAAAAATTAATAAAGGGCAAATAGTTGCATATGTTGGTTTTGACTGTACGGCTCGGTCTTTGCATGTTGGGAATTTAATGCAAATTATGATTTTGCGTCTTTTGCAGCAGCATGGACACAAGCCAATTATATTAATTGGCGGTGCAACAACCAAAATTGGCGACCCAACTGGCAAGGAAGAAGCGCGAAGATTTTTGTCAGAAGAAGATATAGCAGCAAATATTGCGGGCATCAAAAAGTCACTATCCAAATTTATCAAATTTGGTGATGGTAAAAGCGATGCAATCATGGTGAATAATTCAGATTGGCTTGAGTCTATTGGTTATATTGAGTTCTTGCGCGATGTTGGCAAAAACGTGTCGGTTAACAGAATGCTGACCATGGATTCTGTGCGCACTCGCCTGGAGCGCGAGCAGTCTCTGACTTTTCTAGAGTTTAACTACATGCTTTTGCAGGCCTATGATTTCTATCATCTTTCAAAAACACATAATTGCAGCTTGCAACTTGGAGGCAGCGACCAGTGGGGTAATATTGTGATGGGCGTAGATCTTGCGCGCAAACTTGGTGGTAAAGAGGTTTTTGGCCTGACAACGCCGCTGTTGACTACTTCGTCTGGAGCCAAGATGGGCAAGTCCGTTGGCGGAGCAGTTTGGATTAATGAAGAGCAATTATCGCCTTATGATTATTATCAATATTGGCGTAATACTGAGGATGCAGATGTTGTGAAATTTGCAAAATTATACACAGAATATGGCGACGAGGAAATTGCAGAATTTGCAAAGCTTGCAAATGAAAATATCAACGAGGCAAAAAAACAACTAGCATTCAGAGTTACAGAGCTTTGTCATGGAAAGGAAAATGCTGAAATTGCCCATAAAACAGCAATTGATATCTTTGAAAAAGGCGCAAGCAATAAAGACATGCCAAGCATTGCTGTAAAAGCAGTTGATCTGGAGGCTGGTATTTTCTGTTATGATTTATTACTGCAAGCTGGTATGGTTAATTCAAAAGGCGAGGCAAGAAGGTTAATCCGGGGGCGCGGCACAAAAATTAACGATGCTGCAGTTGAAGACGAAAATCTGAAAATAGATAATAGCTATATACAAGACGGGGCTATTAAACTTTCAGCTGGCAAGAAAAAGCATATTTTGATTAAGCCAGAAAAGAATTAAAAAAGAATGAACCCATCATTGCGAAAGGCGGAGCTATTTGACGAGAAGAAAAACTTCATTGACTTAAAGTGATGTCATTCCCGCGTTCTCTTCTAATGTCATTTTCGCGCTCCCGATGTCATTCCCGCGAAAGCTGGAATCAATTTTAACAACGCACTCTTAGCTAGCGCCTTGTGGATCCACGCCTGCGCGAGGATGACATCGTAGCTTCTAGTCTCAATATCACCGCGTCGATTATGCCATCACATTAAATTTATAGGTCGCCACCCCCCAAATATACAAAAAAATTAATAAATAATTAATAAAATTAAAAAAATGCAAGATTGTTGTTGACAAATCAGCAATATATCTATATTATGCACCCACAAGATTAATGATTATATATTCATTGTCTTTATATTTTTATATATTAACAATTAATTACAAACTTTAAAAAGGAATTAAAATTATGAAAAAAATTCTATTAGCAACTGCAGCTATGGCTGCAATCACAAGTTCTGCTTTCGCTGTTGATTTAGGCATAGCAGGTAAAGGTCTTTACTTCAAAACAGAAGCTGGTTGGACTAAATTTCCTACTGTAAAAGGTAAAAATAAAAATACACCAAAATTAAAAGCTAATAATTCAGCTACATTTGGTGCTGGTGTTGGTTACAAAGTAATGGATAATGTTAGACTTGAGCTAATGTTTAACAAATTCACAACTTCTGAATCAAAAACAAAATTTGAAAATGAAGTAGACGATGATGGTAAAAAATTTAGTGTGGCTAAGGTAGTTCGTCTAAATGCAAGCACTTTAATGGTGAATGGTTTTTATGATTACGATCTAGATGTAGCAAAAATATTCGCAGGTGCAGGTATTGGTATGGCTCATCTTTCAGGTGAAAAAGGCTACATAATAAAAGACAATGGTGTTAGAGGATACTCAACTAGCCAACTTAAGTCAAAAACAAATTTTGCTTGGGCGCTACATTTGGGTGCATCAACTGAAATTGCTCCTGGCATAACTACAGAACTTGCTTACAGCTACAGAAATCTTGGTAATGCAGGAATGAAAGTTAAAGGCGGTAATGGAAAGAAGTTATATAAAGGTACATTTGGTACTAATAACGTAACATTCGGTCTAAGATTCGATATCTAATTACTGGATTTTATATTTATTCTAGTCGCATTGACATAGTTTAAATAAAAGATGCCCTTCAAAGCATAACAGCTTTGGGGGCATTTTTTTATTTTTTTTTGGAATGATAGCTTTCTGGGCGTCATTCCCACGCCCCCGATGTCATTCCCGCGAAGGCGGTAATCCAGGAATATTAACAACACGCTCGTAGCTAGCGTTTTATGGTCCCCCGCCTTGCGCGGGGGGTGACATCGTTTAAGCTTGTAGCTAGCGTTTTATGGATCCTTGCCTGCGCAAGCGTTGACATTAGAATTCCACCCGAAAAAGATCACCACGTCGTCTCTTTCATTATCAAAAAATCGGATATCAAAAATAGTGATCCTGTTACTATAACAAGTTTCTTTTTGTTGCTTGCACTACCAGATTTAATCTGCTGCAATGCAGTTTGTATATCATCTGCAGCTTTGAAATTAATGCCAGACTCAGAGGAGGCAAGTGCCTGCAAGGCGTTTGCATTATAGCTAGACGGTTCTGACTGCACATTAACCGCATATCCTTGCTTGATAACTCCGCTAAAATGGGAACAAAAAGCTTTGGCATTCCTGTTCCTGGTCATGCCAAGAATCATGTATATATGATAATCTTGTTTATTCTGGGCAAGCCATGCGCTAAGTGAGATAGCACCGGACTCGTTATGCGCTCCGTCAAGATAAATTTCAAATTCATTGCCAAGCAATTTTTCCGTAGCATCTTGCTGAATTTTTTGCAACCTTCCTGGCCAGTATATATCTTTAAGACCATCAATGATATGTTGCTTGTTTATTTTAAAATCCTTGTGCGTTAGGCTGGTGGTGGCAATCACCGCCGCTGCGTTTAACAGTTGATGATCCCCGGGAAGTGATGGCTGAGGCAGAGTTAATTCATTATCTCTTGATTTATATATAAAACCATTCTCCATTTTCTCTATACCAAAATCATATTCATAGCAAAAAGAAGGGGCGCTTTTGTTTGCGCATTTATCGATTAAAAATTCAGCTACTTCGTCTGTTTGCTTGCCGATTATGCATGGAACATTATTTTTAATAATGCCAGCTTTCTCAGTAGCTATTTTTAAAATATCATTACCTAAATATTCCATATGGTCATATGAAATTGGAGTAATCAGCGTGGCTAGTGGTTTTTTGACCACATTGGTGCAGTCAAGGCGCCCGCCAAGGCCAGTTTCCAAAATTAAAATATCAGCATCACTTCTTGAAAAAGCCAAAAAAGCCGCTATTGTTGTACCTTCAAAAAAACCTGGCTCGTATCCAAGCGCATCGCAAGCTTGCTTTGCTTCTAGCAGTACGTCATTTAAATGATAATCTGTAATGGCCTGCCCATTTAAATTTATGCGCTCATTAAATTCGATCAAGTGCGGCGAGGTATAGCTGTCCACCTTATAGGCTGCTTGCATATATATCGAGCGAAGCATAGCAACGCTAGAACCCTTGCCATTAGTACCTGCAACATGAATGATCGGAGGTAATTTATCTTGCGGATTACCAAGCTTGTCTAGAACTTTAAGTGTTTGCTCAAGGCTTGTTTTGCGCCCTGGTTGCCAGAAGCGAATCAGTGGCCATTTTGGAATATTTACCATTATGTATGTTTTTATTTGAAGTTTAATTCGTATGATGATATAAAGTGAGGCTAAATATATCAAGTAAAATTTTATTGGATACAAAAACAATGATAAATATAAATTTTCCAGACGGTTCAAGCAGGCAATATGAAAAAGGAATCACTGGCTATGAAATAGCTCATGCAATTTCTCCGTCACTTGCAAAAGCTGCTTTTGTTGTAGAAATAGATGGCGAGTTGAAAGATCTTTCTTTGCCAATTGAAGCTGATTGTAAATTCAGAATTTTGACCGATAAGGACAAAGAAGTGCTGGAAATCATTAGGCACGATGCTGCGCATATTATTGCAGAAGCTGCAAAAGAGCTGTTTCCCGAGATTCAAGTGACAATTGGACCGGCAATAGAAAATGGTTTTTATTATGATTTTGTAAAAGATACGCCGTTTACTACAGCTGACCTTGAGAAGCTAGAAGATAAAATGCGCCATATTGTAAAGCGTAATGAAAAATTTGTTCGCGAAGAATGGGACAGGGACGAGGCAATAAAAATGTTCAAAGAAATGGGAGAGCATTATAAGGCAGAAATCATCGAGTCAATACCGGCAGGCGAAACTATTACATTATACAGGCAGGGCAATTTTGTGGATCTATGCCGCGGCCCGCACTGCCCATCTACTGGCAAAATTAAACATTTCAAATTAATGAAAGTAGCTGGCGCATATTGGCGCGGCGACAGTAATAATGCAATGCTTCAGCGCATATATGGCACAGCTTGGGCAACCAAGGAGCAGCTAGATAATTACCTATATATGCTGGAAGAGGCAGAAAAAAGAGACCACAGAAAATTAGGACGCGAGCTTGATTTGTTTCACATACAAGAAGAAGCTCAAGGAATGGCATTCTGGCACGAAAAAGGCTGGAGCGTCTATAGGGTCATGGAACAATATTTAAGAAATAAGCTAACCAAGCATGAATATAAAGAAGTAAAAACTCCAATGCTAGTGGACAGAAAGCTTTGGGTGGAGTCTGGTCATGCAGAAAAGTTCAGCGACGGTATGTTTGCGGTAGAGACCGAAGATAAAACATATGCGCTGAAGCCAATGAATTGCCCGTGCCATGTGCAAATATTCAAGCAAGGAATAAAAAGCTATCGCGACTTGCCGTATCGTATGTCCGAATTTGGCTCTTGCCACCGTAATGAACCATCTGGTAGCTTGCATGGTTTGCTGCGTGTTAGGAACTTTGTGCAAGATGATGCGCATATTTTTTGTACTGAAGACCAGATTAATCAAGAAACAGTTGCGTTTTGCAACCTATTGCTTGAAATTTATAAGGATTTTGGCTTTGAAAAAGTTAAAGTTAAATTCTCTGACAGGCCAGTAATACGAGCTGGCGATGATTCTGTTTGGGACAAGTCTGAGTCAGCTCTCAAAGAAGCAGTAGAGGCAGCGGGCTTAGAATACACAATGAATCCAGGCGAAGGAGCTTTTTACGGCCCGAAGCTTGAATTTGTACTAACTGACGCAATGGGGCGCGACTGGCAGTGTGGAACAATCCAGGTAGATTTTGTGCTTCCAGAGAGGCTTGGCGCAGAATATATTGCAGCTGGCGGCGAAAAGAAACGCCCAGTTATGCTTCATAGAGCGGTAATTGGTACATTTGAACGTTTTATGGGGATATTGATCGAGGAATATGCAGGAAAATTTCCACTATGGCTTGCGCCTGTGCAAGTTGCCTTGGTTGGCATAACGAATGACCTTGACGATCACATTAAATCTGTATATAAGCAGTTAGTTGATGCAGGCATAAGAGCCGAAATGGACATATCGCGCGAGAAAATGAATTATAAAATTCGTGAATTTTCTAATAAAAAAACCCCAATTATTGCGGTAATTGGTAAAAAAGAACAGCAAGATGGTTCTGTTACATTGCGCAGGCTTGGCTCTGCTGAGCAAGAAACAATGCCACTGCAGGAATTAATTAATTTGATTAATGCAGAAAATAGTCGCTATTTGAAATAAAATAGTGTATAATTCATTATATTTTTAATAAATTTAATAACGGAGAAGAAGTTATATCTGGGTATAAAAAGAATAAATTTCCTAATGCTAATAAGGAAATTAGAGCGCAAGAGGTAAGACTAGTCGGCGTTGATGGTGAAATGATGGGTGTTGTTAGTCTGGCAGATGCCTTGCGAAAAGCGCAAAGTGCCGGCCTGGATTTAGTTGAAATATCTCCGAATGCAAAACCTCCGGTTTGTAAAATACTAGATTTTAGCCGCTATAAATATGATGCAAAAAAAAGGCTGCAAGAAGCAAAAAAGAAGCAGAAAAAAACAGCGCTAAAAGAAATGAAATTCAAAGTCAATATCGGACAAGGCGATTTTGATGTTAAAGTCAATAAGATCAAAAAATTCCTAGAAAATGGCGACAAAGTGAAAGTAACTCTTTGGTTCAAAGGGCGTGAAATTGTTCATAAAGACAAAGGGAAAGAGATCTTTGACCGCATCTTAGAAAATATTGGTGAACTTGCAAAACTTGACGTTGAACCAAAGATGGAAGGTAAGCAAGTAATGATGGTGCTAAGCAGCGGCGCATAGTTTTTGTAGCGCTCACGGGTGATATTTTTCGGTTGCATTCCTTCTCGCGAGATTGCCGAGGCAATGAAAATCTTGTGGTTTTGGTGCCTCGCGGGTGGCGGAGCGCGTCATGCGCGTGCGAGTTCAGGAGGACGACCTCACGAGATTGCCGCGTCGCTACCGCTCACTCGCAATGACGAAATCCTGCTCACCAGATTGCCACATTTCTGCTGTGCCTCATTCTAAGGTGACTAACTCCTACTTGCAAGATTTCCACGTCTTGCGCGCATGATCACTCGCGGGTGGCGCATTTCCTCTCACCAGATTGCTTAGCTTGCGCTAGCGGTTTTAGGTTTTTGAGTTCATAAGATTATGAAGCAGCCAATAGTTATGATATTTTTGAATATGGTGACCCCTACGGGAATCGAACCCGTGTTTTCACCGTGAAAGGGTGACGTCCTAACCGCTAGACGAAGGGGCCATAATGAATGAATGGTAGCGTTTGCTGGCACTCATAAATATGATGTAGATGTTTATACAACGAACTTTTTTATTTGGCAAGTAAAATATTCAAATAAATGTATAAAATATTTTTTTATAGCCTGATATCATAATTTTACGTTAATTCATTCACTATAGTGAATATATTTACATTAATTTGTTCAGTTGGGAAGTTTTTTCTTTGCGCTTTGAAGGCATTATTATTCTATTATTGCTCTTTTATTTTGTTGAGTTTATTAATGAGTTCATCGATTTTACTAATCATAACAGGTGGTTGCTTGGTAGTATTTTGTTGTTGAGTTATTGTTGTATTATTGCTTTGTTTTGCAGTATATGTGTTTAAAATATATTCTTTAACCTGTTTATTGTAATAGCGCCTGCCTCTGATTTTTACTATATTTACATTTTGATCATTATTTTCAATATATCTCAGTTTATGAAGGGCAAGCCCTGTACACTCCGCTATTTCCGTTATAGAAAAATATTTTTTATTCAGCATAATTTTTCGTTTTTTATTGTATTTTATTTTTTAAAGCATTTGATGGTATAAAGCGCATTACAGACCTTGGGGTTATTGTAATAGCCTGCTTAGCATGAATATTATAGCCCGGCCTGCTTTGTTTATGCTTAATTTTTAAAGTGCCAAAATTTTGTAATTTAAGAGTTTCCTCTTGAATTGTTAGATCGGCCATTTCTTTCAGAGTTACATCCACTATTTCTTCGCATAAAGCTGAAGAAAATCCTGTATCATGGCTTAATTTTTCGGCAATCTTTTCTTTTGTCAGTGTTTTCATAATTATCAAATATAAGTTAATAAACAAAATATTACAATGATATTTATCATTTGTATAGCGTAAAGATAAAATATATATAACTAAAAATAAATAAAGTTGCAAAATAATATCAGTTTTTTTGCTGCTTAGTGGCAGGGATACCTCTATTTAAAAAAAACATTATCACCAATTCCATTATAGATTTGATTTAAGAAGGTAGTTTCCACTAAACTATACTGGTGCCATTCTTTTTTTGTAATAGAGTTTTGGCGGTATTAATTCAAAAATAGGTGTAGCTTATGTCAGGAAAAATCTCAACAGATCCATTATTTATAGGTCTTACGAGACCATCGATGATTTTTGGAGTAAGTGTTGAATACGCAATGTTAAATATCATGGCGTCAATTACTGTTTTTATTCAAAAAGCTAGTATATATATTTTGCTTGTTGCTGCAATTGTACATTTAATCGGCTATTTGCTTTGCTTTCAGGAGCCTAAATTTATGCAATTATATATGAATTATTTTGCAAAATGCAATCAATGTTCGAATAAATCATATTATGGCGCAAATTCATACGGTATATAAAAAAAATGATAAAATTATCAAAAACAACAGCTGAAAAAGAAAAATATATAAAAAAAGAAAAGTCTACAGGCGATTTTTTGCCATATAAAGGCCACTGGGATAAAAACACCATAATTACTGATGATAATAGTTTATTTCAAGTGGTAAAAATAGATGGGTTTTCTTTTGAAACTGCCGACGATGAAGATCTAGATATCAAGAAAAACATTCGAAATTCTTTGTTCAAAAACATGGCTTCTGGTAATGTAGTGCTATATTTTCATACAGTTAGAAGAAGAAAGCCGGTGGCATTTTCAAGCAATACTAATGAGGATATAGACCCAACTATTGAAGTTGCAAATAAAGATTTTATTAGTTATTTAGACAGTGAATGGACCAAGAAAAACTCGTCAATTGATTGTTTCTTCAACGAATTATATGTAACTATTTTGTGTAAGCAGGATAAAGAAGGCGCAGCTATTGTTTCTCATCTCTTCAAAAAATTGCAGCAAAAGGGCAGTAATGATGCATGGGAAAATGAAATGAAAGAAATGCATGATAGTTTGAGTGAAATGACTAACCGTATTTTGAGTACTTTCAATGATTACGGAGCAAAATTACTAGGAGCAAAGGAGACAAAAGAAGGGGTGTTTTGTGAAATAAGTGAATTTTTGGCAACTCTGGTTAATTGCGGGGATTCTAATCCTGTTTTGCTTCCAAGGGGTAAAATTCGTGATTATTTAGGGTTTAATAGATTGTTTTTTGGAAATAAATCTATGGAATCAAGGGGTGCAAAGGGTAAAAAATATGCAGGAGTTATTAGTGTGCGTGAGTATGGCCCAAATACTTCAGCAGGCGCGTTTGATGGTTTCCTGCAGATGCCTTTTGAATTTATTATGACGCAAAGCTTTATGTTCTCTAACAGAACGGTGGCAATTAATAAAATGCAGTTGCAGCAAAACAGAATGATTCAGGCAGAAGATAAGGCAGTATCGCAAATTGCAGAAATATCGCAAGCGCTTGACATGGCAATGGGTGGAGAAATTGGTTTTGGTGAACATCATGTATCTATTTTATGCATTGAAAAAGATCTAGCAGCTCTTGAAAATGCTTTGTCAGATGCTGCGGTAGAATTTTCAAATTGCGGTATACAGCCAGTGCGCGAGCGTGTTAATATGGAGCCATGCTATTGGGGGCAATTGCCCGGTAATTTAGATTATTTAATCAGGCGTTCAATAATAAATACACTTAATTTATCAGGGTTTGCATCAATGCATAATTTTCCATCTGGTCAAATCAGAGATAACCATTGGGGAGATTACGTAACGGTTCTAGATACTACATCTGGAACTCCTTATTATTTTAATTTTCATGTACGCGATGTTGGACATACTTTGATTATTGGGCCTACTGGCGCGGGTAAAACAGTGTTGATGAATTTTTTATGTGCTCAGGCGCAAAAATTCAAGCCACGTATGTTTTTCTTTGACAAAGACAGGGGCGCAGAAATATTTATAAGAGCCATGGATGGCGTGTATACAGTTATTGACCCTGGCAAAGGGTGTGGGTTTAATCCTCTGCAGCTTAAAGACACAGGTGAAAATAGAACATTCTTGCTTGATTGGTTAAAAACTCTTGTAACGTCAAACGGTGAGTCTCTTGATGCAGAAGAAGTGAAGCTTCTAACTCAAGCAATAGATGGTAATTACCGCCTCAATAAAAAAGAGAGAAAGCTAAGTAATATAGTTCCATTCCTTGGTATGGATGGTCCTGGAACGCTTGCTAGCCGCATTGCTATGTGGCATGGAAAAGGCTCGCATTCTGGTATATTTGATAATGATAGGGATAATGTTGATCTTGATATTGCCAGAGTATTTGGTTTTGAAATGGCTGAATTACTTAAAGACCCAGTCGCATTATCACCAGTATTACTATATATATTCCACAGAATTAATATATCACTAGATGGCTCAAGAACTATGATTATTCTCGATGAGGCTTGGGCGCTTATTGATAACCCAGTATTTGCTCCAAAGATTAAGGATTGGCTGAAGGTTTTGCGTAAACTAAACACGTTTGTAGTGTTTGCAACGCAGTCGGTGGAAGATGCGGTAAAGAGTCAAATTAGTGATACGCTGATTCAGCAAACAGCAACGCAAGTTTTCTTGCCAAATTTAAAAGCGACAGATGTTTATATGACAGCCTTTATGCTATCGAAGCGTGAATATGCGCTGATTAAAACAACAGATCCAAATTCCAGATATTTTTTAATTAAACAAGGTGTTAGCGCAGTTGTTGCCAAGGTTAATTTATCTGGCATGGATAATATAATTAATGTACTATCAGGGCGAGCAGAGACGGTTATTTTGCTTGATAAAATAATAGAAAAATATGGAAGCGACCCCAAAAGATGGTTACCAGTATTTTACAGAGAAGTGAAGGAAATAGGTTAATCAGTGGGCATATTTAGTAGTTTTTTTAATCTGTTTATTTGCAATGACGAATTCCTTGCAAAAGATTGCCTCATTTCGCGCGCACGTTCACTCGCAATGACAAAGAATGTCATCACGAGGAGTCCGAAGGACGACGTGATGAGCTTGGGAGTGTCAATTCCTTTGCACGAGATTGCCACGGCAACGAAAACCTTACGGTTTTGGTGCCTCGCAATGACGAATTTGTTGCAAAAGATTGCCAATTCGCTATTGCTACTCGCAATGACAATAATTCTTGCAACCACAGTACACGCATCAACACCCACTCCTACACCAACGCCGCCTCCAATGAGCCCTCAGCAGGAAACAGAGACTGAAAATATTAGGCATTTTCTAGAAAACCTAACATGCGAAACGCAAGGAATAGGTGATGTGATCAGGGTTGATGTTCAAAATACCTGCGTAACAAAATCTATGATAGATCATGCATCAGACATGGCAAGTAGCAGTAGTCTGGGCCTAAATTATTTAGCTGTTTTATGGCGCCTTAATATTCGCGATGCAACAATTTTCTTTAATGAGCCGGACCTTGCAACAGATGCAAATGGCAATATTTTACCATTTAATGCATGCACAAGAGCCAATAGAGTTCCCTATAATGATTCAGATATTTTGCAAACTGGCAATGTAATAGAACCGCAAGCGCAGCGACTTACTTTTTCGCTTTGTAATAATGGAAGATTGGCAACTGCAAACGCAAATGTATGGGTAAATTCAGTAGGGCCTGCAATTTGGGATGCAGTGATTAGCGGCGAAAATGTGTGGCAAGC